>PEWR01000142.1:0-7206 GCA_002779395.1 Ignavibacteriales bacterium CG07_land_8_20_14_0_80_59_12 | reverse complement strand
GAGGCGTCGACATCGATGACCATCAACGCCCCTGCAGCGATGATCTTCGCCTTCTATCTTGCCGTCGCGAGGAAGCAGGGTGTGACCTTCGACCGCCTCCGGGGTACGCTGCAGAATGACATTCTCAAGGAGTACATCGCCCAGAAGGAATGGGTGTATCCCCCGGGACCATCGATCCGCCTCATCACCGATACGGTGGAATTCTGCACTCGCGAGGTGCCGCAGTGGAACCCAATCTCCATCAGCGGCTACCACATACGTGAGGCCGGCTCCACAGCCGCACAGGAGCTGGCGTTCACATTGGCGGACGGTTTCGCGTATGTCGAGGCATGCCTGAAGAGGGGGCTCGCCATCGACGAGTTCGCACCGCGCCTCTCATTCTTCTTCAATTCACACCTCGATTTCTTCGAGGAAGTGGCGAAGTTTCGCGCCGCGCGCCGCATCTACGCAAGGAGGATGAAGGAGAAATACGGCGCGAAAGATCCACGGTCCTGGATGCTCCGGTTCCACACCCAAACGGCCGGATGCTCGTTGACCGCGCAGCAGCCCGAGAACAACATCGTGCGGACGGCGCTCGAAACATTTGCCGGTGTGCTCGGCGGGACGCAGTCGCTCCATAGCAATTCGATGGACGAGACGCTCGCGCTTCCGTCGGAAAAGGCGGTCAAGATCGCGCTGCGTACCCAGCATGTCATCGCCTATGAGAGCGGCGCCGTGAACACGATCGATCCCCTCGGCGGAAGTTATTTCGTGGAGGCGCTTACGGACCGTATCGAGCAGGAAGCCGAGAGCTACTTTGAGAAGATCGATTCCCTCGGAGGTGTCGTTGCAGCCGTCGAGCAGGGCTTCTTCCAGCGTGAGATAGCGGAGGCGGCGTACCGGTACCAGCGGGAGATCGATCGCAAGGAACGGATCATCGTCGGTGTGAACGAGTTCGTCGAGGAGAATGAGCATATCGATATCCCCCTCCTCCAAATAGGTCCGGAGGTGGAAGCACGTCAGAAAGAGCGTCTCGCGCGGCTTCGGGCGACGCGAGATATCGCCGGGGTCGACCGCGCGCTGGAAGAGATCCGCCGGGCCGCGGAGGGGGGACGGAATCTCATGCCCTCTTTCATTGAGGCTGCGACGGCCTACGCAACGCTTGGCGAGATGATCGACGTACTGAAACCCGTCTACGGGGTTTACGAAGAACCAGCGGTGTTCTGAGATGCCGCGTTCAGCGATACTGATGTCACTGCGGCCGCACCAGTGGGTGAAGAACCTCTTCCTCTTTGCTGCGATCGTCTTCTCGGGGAAGCTGTTCGCCCTTCATGAGCTGGCGATGGTAGCCGGAGGATTTATCCTCTTTTGCGGCGGCGCGAGCGCAGTCTACCTCGCGAATGACGTGGTCGATGCACCGCAGGACCGGCTGCATCCGGAGAAGTCGAAGCGCCCGATCGCGGCCGGACTCATCACGCCGGCCCGGGCGATCGCGGCAAGTGTCCTTCTCGGGGCGCTGGTGCTTCTCGGGGCGTTTGCACTGAGGACGGAGTTCGGGCTCACCCTCTCCGCCTACGTGCTGCTGAACATCGCCTATTCGTTCTGGTTGAAGCGGATTGTGATCCTTGATGTGATGACCGTGGCGATGTCATTCGTGCTCCGCGTCATTGCCGGCGCGGTCGTTATCAACGTCCCTATATCCGACTGGCTCCTCGTCTGCACGATGCTCCTTGCCCTCTTCCTCAGTTTCAGCAAGCGCCGCTACGAGCTCGTCGCGCTTCGGGACGGCGCTGCCGAGCACAGGAGTGTGCTACAGAACTACAGTCCGTACTTCCTCGACCAGATGATCGCCGTCGTCACTGCGTCAACCGTGGTCGCGTACAGCGTCTACACGGTTTCCCCCGAGACTCTTGAGCGATTCGGGACAGGTCACCTGATCTATACGGTGCCTTTCGTGCTCTACGGCATCTTCCGCTACCTCTTCCTCGTCCACCAGCAGGAGAAAGGAGGCAACCCGACAAGGGTCCTCCTGAATGACATCCCGCTGATCGTCAACGTGGTCCTCTGGATGCTGACCGCCGTTGTGATCATCTATTGGAGGAGGCAGGTGCCGTGAAGCCGAAGGTCGCCGTCGTGAGGACGCGCCCTGACCGTGTCTTCTCGGATATCGAGCGGGCGATGGAACTCGCGGAGGTCCGTTCATCCCTCTCCACAACCACAGAGACGATTCTCAAAGACAACATCTCTTGGCACTTCCCGTTTCTGAGTGCGAACACGACTCCGTGGCAGCTTGAAGGAGTGATCCGGGCGCTCCGCGGCTTCGGTTACGGCGACCTGTCGAGCGTGCACAACAATACGGTCGTAACGGATCCCTTCCGCGGAGAGGAGCTCAACAAGCTTGCACCGCTCTACCGCAAGTACGAAGTGAAGGAGTACTTTAACTTCCGGAAGGAGGACATACGCTGGGTTCGGTACACGCCGAAGGCGAAGATGCGGGCCCTCGACAAAGTCTTTCCGCACGGCATCCATCTCCCCGAGTATTTCTTCGGGAAGAACATTGTTCATCTCCCAACCATGAAGACACACATCTACACGACGACCACCGGGGCGATGAAGAATGCCTTCGGCGGGCTCCTCAACACCAGGCGGCACTACACGCACACATGGATTCACGAGACGCTCGTTGACCTCCTCGCCGTACAGAAGGAGATCCATGCGGGGCTCTTTGCCGTGATGGACGGGACGATCGCGGGGAGCGGACCGGGGCCGCGCACAATGAAGCCGGTCGAGCTGAGCCTCATGCTGGCGAGCGCTGACCAGGTGGCGATCGATGCAGTCTCGGCGAAGCTCATGGGGTTTGATCCTCTCTCCATCCAATACATCCGGCTTGCCCACGACGACGGGCTCGGGGTCGGTGATCCGAAGGAGATCGAGCTCGTCGGGGACGATGTGTCGAATCTTGATCTTCACTTCGAGGTGGGCAACAACCTGGCGAGTCGTGTGGGAGACATCCTCTGGTTCGGAGCGCTCAAGGGGATCCAGAGGCTCTTCTTCCATACTCCTCTCGTGTACCTGTTCGTTTTCGGCTCCTTCTTCTACCACGACTACGTCTGGTGGCCGCTCCGGGGAAAGCAAATCCAGCGGCGTCTGCGGGAGACATCGGAATGGGCCCGGTTCTTTGACCGATACGGTGAGCAGTGACCCGGACGCGTGCTGAAGTCTACCTTCTCGGGGCGGCCGTCATCTGGTCCGGCACCTTCGCGATCGTCAAGGAGGCGCTCTCATACTCGTCGCCGCTCCTCTTCGTCGGCCTCAGGTTCATGTTGGCCGCGGTCGTCCTCGGCCTGCTCTTCTGGAAAACGATCCGAACGATCGACCGGCAGGCACTCATCGACGGGTCGGTGCTGGGGCTTCTTCTCGGGATCGGATTTGCGGGGCAGACGATAGGGTTGGAGTACACGCTGGCGACAAAATCAGGCTTCATCACCGGGATGACGGTCATCTTCACGCCGGCGTTCCAGATGGCCATCGAGCAACGCGCCCCGAGGGGCGCCAACCTTGTCGGTGTGGCTCTCGTTGTCGGGGGTCTCTACTTCCTGACCTCTCCTTCGGGACAGCAGTTTAACCTTGGAGACGGCCTGACACTCGGTGCCGCGGTCGTGTTCGGGCTCTACATGGTGGTTCTCGACGTCTACTCGAAGCGGAACAATACAATTCACCTCGTGTTTGTCCAGATCGCCGTGACCGCGCTCCTTTCCCTGGGCGGAAGCGCGGCGGGGGAGACGATGTTCTTCGTTCCCACGACCGGCCTCCTCGGCACGTTTGCCTACACGGCGATCCTGGCGACGCTCCTCACGACATGGGTGCAGACGCGGTACCAGCAATACACGACGCCGACGCGCGCCGCTCTCATCTTCTCTCTTGAGCCCGCTCTTGCAGCCCTCATCTCCTGGTGGCTGCTCGGAGAGGTGGTCGGCTCACTGGGAATCCTGGGAGGCGGACTGATCGTCGGCGGAATCCTCGTCTCGGAGCTCTCGAAATGAAAACAGAGCGTCTCTCCTTCAGAGACAGCTACCTGAGAACCTGCAGCGCCCATGTGCTCTCGGTCGAGAGACTGGGCACGTCAACAGGCGTCGTACTCGACCGGACGGTCTTCTGTCCGACCCGAAGGCGGTTCTCCGGGCTGCCGAAGAGAAGATCACGGCAGTGTTGAAAGGGAACGGGTGACGTGGATGCACGGGCGCACATCATCGTGAAGGGGATGGTCCAGGGAGTCGGGTTCAGGTGGTTCGTCCGGTCGAGGGCATCCCGGCTCGGTCTTCATGGATACGTGCGGAACCTTGACAACGGTAACGTAGAGATCGAAGTGGAAGGGAGCCGGTCCCTCGTCGAGTCGCTCATCGCGGAAGTCCGCGTCGGTCCCCGGTTCGCCGACGTGCGTGACCTCGTGGTCAGCTACAAGCCGTACGAAGGGGACCTCCCCGAATTCACAATCGATTGAGGTGCACATGCGGATTGGATTCGGCTACGATATTCATCGCCTCGTGCGGGGGCGGCCGCTGGTCCTCGGCGGTGTGACAATTCCTTCCGACCTCGGGCTTGAGGGGCATTCGGATGCGGACGTCGTCCTGCACGCTCTCATGGATGCGCTTCTCGGTGCCGCTGCGCTCGGCGACATCGGCCGGCACTTCCCGAACACGGAACCGCAGTGGAAAGGGGTCGCGAGCACCGTTCTTCTTTCGAAGGTATCGCAGTTGCTGAAGGAGCGCGACTACCGCGTCATCAACGCTGACATCACGCTTGTTCTTGAGTCGCCGAAGGTGATGCGACACACCGATGAGATGCGAAGCCTGATCGCCGGCATCCTTGAGGCTCCGGCTGACGCAATCTCGGTCAAGGCGACAACCTCGGAGGGACTCGGTTTTGTCGGCGCACGTGAAGGGGCGGCAGCCTATGCGGTCGCTCTCATCGAGTGACGGCAGTCGTCTTCCCGCCGGATCGTGACTTTTCAACCGATTGCATGACGAGGCCCCATGCTTGAACAGGGTATCGTATGGCTCCAACAACTCGATCCCGCCTGGATCTATGCGGCAATCTTCTTCATCGCATGGGTCGAGAACGTGTTTCCGCCGTCGCCGAGTGACATGATGGTGGTATTCGGCGGCTACCTCTGCTGGGGAGGCAGGGCGCACATCTCCCTGACGCTCGACGCCGCGGTGATCGGCAGCACGCTCGGGTTCGTAACAATGTACGGCATCGGGTATTGGTTCGGTGAGGGAATCCTCGAAAGCGGGAAGCTGAAGTTCATTCCGCGACCGGCTCTTCACAAGGTGCAGGCGTGGGTGCGGAAGTGGGGGTACTGGGTCATCGCAGCGAACCGGTTCCTCGCAGGGACCCGTGCCGTGGTTTCGTTCTTCGCGGGCATGTCCGAGATCAATCTCCTCCGCACGACGGTCCTCAGCTTCTTCAGCTCGCTGGCGTGGAATGCGGTCCTCGTCTTCGCCGGCTACACTCTCGGGAAAAACTGGCGTAGCATCGAGTTCTACCTCGCTGCCTATTCGACGGCCGTGACGGTCGCGACGGCACTCGTGTTGCTCTTCCTGATTGTTCGTGCGCTCTGCTGCCGCCGGAAGGCGCGGAAGGAGGGGTCCGTTGGCTGAGTTTCTCCATTCGATAGACCTCGGACTTTTCCACCTCATCAACGGCGTCCTCCACATTGGTGTTCTTGACTGGTTCATGCCGTTCCTTACGGACCTGAACAAGCAGAATGCGGTGCTGTTTATCGTCGCCTTCGCGTGGCTTGGACTTCTCCTGAAAGGGGGTGCCCGGGGGAGGACTGCAGCGCTGCTGCTGATCCCCATCATCATCTTCAGCGACCAGTTCAGCAGCCATGTGATCAAGGAGCTGGTCGGTCGCCTGAGGCCGTGCTACGTCTTGCCGGACGTGAGACTCCTTGTCCCGTGCGGGAGCGGACTTTCCTTTCCTTCGTCTCATGCCGTCAACAATTTCGCCGCCGCGACTCTCTTCGGCTACTACTATCCCCGGGGGAAATGGGTTTTCTTCAGCATCGCAGCCCTTGTCGCGTACTCTCGGGTCTACGTCGGCGTTCATTACCCATCGGACGTGCTTGGAGGGGCACTCATAGGAGTTTTCTGTGCGGCGCTCGTGATTGCACTCTACGAATTCCTGAGGCGCCGGATGATACGTTTTGTGAAGAAGGGCGTGAAAAAAACGGATCCAACACATCACAATTAGGGGAGGAGCTATGCTATTCCTGTTAAGTGTCGCCATTGCCGTCGTGGCGTTCTTTGCGTGGCGGTCGGCAGCACGGAAGGTCCGTGCCGAGAGAAACGCGGCGTACCAAACAACGGCGCTTGTCGCGGGCAGTATTGCCGCGCTCTTTGTCATCATTGCCATCTCGCAGTGCATCACGGTGATCCCCGCGGGAAACGTCGGCGTTGTCGACTTCTTCGGTACCGTCTCCGACAACACGCTGAAAGCCGGCATCAATTTCGTGAACCCGCTGGCACGTGTCGTCAAGTTCTCCGTGCAGACGCAGGAGGTCAAAGAGGTGATGGATGTGCCGTCGAAGGAGGGACTCACGGTGCAGCTCGAGGTGAGCGCTCTCTACCACCTCAACCCGGAGAAGGCCGCGCAGGTGTACAAGACGGTTGGAGAGAACTACGCCGAGATTATCCTCGAGCCGCAATTTCGATCGGTTGCGCGAGGCGTGACGGCGGGGTATGAGGCGAAGGCCCTCTATACATCGGAGCGTGAGATGCTCTCGCAGATCATACTCGTTGATCTCCAAAAGCTTGTCGAGCCGAGGGGGATCACCGTTGAAGCGGCGCCGCTGCGGAGGGTTGGGCTTCCGGCAGGGCTCACACAGTCGATTGAGGACAAGCTGCGCGCGGAGCAGGAGAGCCAGCGGATGCAGTTCGTCCTGACGAAGGAGAAGCTGGAGGCGGAGCGGAAACGGATTGAAGCCCAGGGGATCGCCGACTTCCAGACGATTGTGACGAAGGGAATCAGCGAGCCCCTGCTGCGCTGGAAGGGGATCGAGGCGACGGAGAAGATCTCCAACTCGCCGAACGCGAAGGTGATCATCATCGGCGCAGGCAAGGACGGCCTTCCGCTCATCCTCGACACGAAGTGAGGCCTGGTTTGTTGTTTGTCGTTGTCCCAGTCGTTCTCGCCCGAGCCGAGAGAGCCCTTTTTCATGATCTC
>PEWR01000123.1 GCA_002779395.1 Ignavibacteriales bacterium CG07_land_8_20_14_0_80_59_12 | reverse complement strand
AGTGTCGGGATCGAATAGAACGGACGGTAATCGTCGAGCGCCTGGTCCACCACCTCCGTATCCTCCAGAGTTCACTTTGCTTGGTTGCGTGTGCCGTCGGGCTTCCGCTTAGACGCAGGAACCAGTTCCGCATATCTGAAACAGCTCACCAGATGATCATTCACGATGCCGACGGCTTGAAGGTGGGCGTAAATGATCGTCGATCCGACAAATTTGAAGCCTCTCAAAATCATGTCCCTGCTGACGCGGTCGGACAGCTCGGTCTTCGGGGGAATCTCGGAGAGATCCCTCCACTTGTTGACAACAGGCGAGTTGTCGACGAAACCCCAGAGGTACCTGTCAAAGCTTCCGAACTCCTTCCGGACGGCAAGGAAGCACTTCGCATTGTTGATGGAGGCCTCGATCTTGAGACGGTTTCGGATAATTCCCGCGTTCGAGAGGAGCCGCTGCACTTTTCTCTTGTCGTAGCGCGCTACTTTCACCGGATCGAAGCCGTCGTACGCTACCCGATAGTTTTCACGCTTCTTGAGGACGGTCTCCCAGCTCAGCCCCGCCTGCGCAGACTCGAGCACGAGGAACTCAAAATGTTTCCGGTCGTCATGGACCGGGGTGCCCCATTCTTCGTCGTGATACCGGATGTAGAGCTCTTCGTTCCTCGGCCACGGACATCGGTCGATTTCCTTTACCGCCGGAGGAGCGGCTGTCGTGTCGGATGCGTTTGACATTCCAGGCAGTTCTTTCTCTCACCTGAGGACAATCATCTCGCGCGTGCTCAAGAAGAACGGGGTCGAAAGCCGATAGTAATAAACGCCGCCCGCTATCACATGCGCGTCGAACGGGATCGAATGCGCACCGGCAGACGTCTCGCCGTCGACAAGCCGGATGACTTCTCGTCCCAGTGCGTCGATAACGCTCAAATGTACTGCCCAGTCCCAAGGTCAGTGAGCGGAGTGAACCCGACTTGCGTCTTCGAGCAGTCCTGACTCCGGAGCTGCGTGACCGCAAGCAGAAGCAGGAAAACGCCACTGAGCAAGAAGCGACGGTACACCCCCGAATGCAGACAGGCACCTATCACCGCGACAGGTTGAACAAGGACCCCAGTACGGCGGCAAAGATACCAAAGAAGAGAATCCCCAGGACGATCCAAATAAGAACCCAGATGAGCATGGCTTTCGCCCAGTTTGCTTTGCTCGGGTTCGTAGCGCTGCCAAACCCCCAGACGAACAGCATGATAATGTTCACATGGGAATCGAGGTGAGGAGAATCGTGATGATCCACTCACCAACAGAAACGTGCTGCGTCTGCTGATTGCTGATCGGTGCTACCGGTGCGTCCATAATGCTCCCTCCTCGTAATGGTTTATGGCTCCGTGGTCTAAGACACGGCCTGGCCAGCTATCGCTTCCGCCGCATCGCATGAATTTAGAGAACCGTCGTCCCAAAATCAAGCCATTTCCCGCGTGAAGAGCGTGACGGATTGTCCGGCAGAAAATGTGGTTGCTGGAATGTCTGACGAATGTGTCGTAAATTGGTTGTGCCACGTTTCAGGATGCTCGAATATGTGTCTCGCAATCCCCGGAAGAGTGATTCGCATTGAGGAAAACCCCACCGAAATGACAATGGGAACGGTCGACTTCGCCGGCGTGGACAAGGACATATGTCTCGCCTATGTGCCAGAGGTGAAGCTCGACGATTACGTCCTTGTCCACGCCGGCTTCGCAATCACCGTTGTCGATGAGAAGGAAGCAAACGAGACGCTCGCTCTTCTCAGGCAGATGGGCGAACTGTCTGAGTCTGACAATTCATAGATGCTAACAGCGTTGTCCGTAGGTCCTTCCTTTTCTTGTCTGAGGCATTTCCCTCACTTCTTCATCAAACCAGAACGGCGGAGGCAACAATGAGGTATCTTCTTCCCATTTCATTTATCTTCCTGCTCGCGCTTATGTCGTGCGCACCGAAAGAAACCAGCGAGAATGAGCTGCGGGCATTTATCGACAGCCACGTGAAGACGGTCGAGCGGATGATCAAGGCGATGAACCTCGCCGACTGGAATTCGAACGCAACGGGCGAGCAGAGGTACTACGACGAGAAGGCGAAGCTCGAACTCGAGATCAGGAAGATCTTCTCGAACAGGGACGACTTCGCAAAGCTGAAAAAGTTCAAAGAGTCGGGAGACATCCGCGACACGCTGCTGCAGCGGCAGCTCATCGCGCTCTACAACAGCTACCTCGGTAACCAAATCGACACCGTCCTCATGAAGAAGATGGTGGATAAGGGTGCCGAGATCGCGCGCAAGTTCAACACCTTCCGCGGGAAGATCGACGGGAAGGAAGTAAGCGACAACGACATCCTCACTATCCTCAAGGGCGAGAGGAGCTCGGACAAGCGGAAGAAGGCGTGGGAAGCGAGCAAGCAGGTTGGACAGGAAGTCGCGCCGCTTGTCGTCGATCTCGTGAAGCTGAGGAACCAGGCGGCGAAACAGCTCGGGTACGAGAACTACTACGTAATGTCCCTTGCTCTCGGTGAACAGGACGAGAAGGAAATCATCGGTATCTTCGACGAGCTACGGCAGGTCACTGACGCGCCGTTCGCGGAGCTGAAGAAGGAGATCGATGTTACGCTCGCAAAGCGGTACGGAATCAAGCCCGAGCAGATGCGTCCGTGGCACTACGAAGATCCGTTCTTCCAGGAGCCGCCCAATGTCGGGGAGGTCGATCTGGACAAGTACTTCAAGGGGATGAAGGTTGAGGAGCTCGCGCAGACATTTTACAGCGGCATCGGCCTCCCCGTCGAGGACATCCTGAAGAACAGCGACATCTACCCGAGGAAGGGAAAATACCAGCACGCGTTCTGCACCGACATCGACCGTCTCGGCGATGTCCGCACGATGCAGAACGTGACGGACAACTCCTACTGGATGGGGACGATGCTTCACGAGCTTGGGCACGGAGTGTACTCGAAGAACATCGACCGAAGCATGCCGTACCTCATCCGGACCGAAGCGCACACGTTCACGACCGAAGCGGTCGCCCAGCTAATGGAGCGCCAGGCGAGCAACGCGGACTGGCTGAAGGCGATGGTTGGAGTGAGCGACAAGGAGAAAGATGCCATCCAGAAAACTGTTCGACAGAACCTGCGGTTGAAGGAGCTTATCTTCAGCCGCTGGAGCCAGGTGATGGTCCGATTTGAGCGGAGCATGTACCAGAACCCGGATCAGGACTTGAACAAGCTCTGGTGGGACCTTGTCGAGGAGTTGCAACTCGTGAAGCGACCGGAGGGGCGGAACGAGCCCGACTGGGCGGCGAAGATCCACCTCGCCCAGTACCCGGTGTATTATCACAACTACATGCTCGGCGAGCTGATGGCGTCGCAGGTTCTGAACTACATGGTCAAGAATGTGCTGAAGGAAGGGACTACCTCTGATGCGTGCTTCGTGGACAAACCGGCGGTGGGGAACTACCTCAAGGAGAAGATCTTCCGGCCGGGTGCGAAGTACCGTTGGGACGATCTCATCAAGTTCGCTACCGGTGAGGCGTTAACGGCGAAGTACTTTGCGGATGAGTTTGTGACGGACTAGGGCTTAGATGGGCTCCACCTTTTGATGGGCTCCACCTTCCAGGTGGGGCCCATCTATGACTGGAGGTTGCCTCCGTCGGTGAGCTCCACCTTTCTCGTTCATACCTCCTCCCTGTCTATTTCAATCTCGCACAGATCGACCACCATGTCGTGGATCTCGAAGTCAAACCACTTCTTGAACGCTTCGTAGCTGCGGTCCGCCGGCCAGTTTTCCTCGTGCTCATCCCAGCTGCTGAGCTCATACTCGAAGATCTCACCGCAGTGCATCTTGACGAATTTCTCCGCATGACTGTACTCATCCAGGTCGGGAATGAGATACACCGACCAGTTCTTCCTCGCCTCCCCAAGGTCGAACTCGACCGCCGCGCTCTCTTCAATCTTCCCCCCGCCTTCGGCCTCTTCGCCCTCGACGGGCACCTCTGACAACCCCGACACCTCCGGCTCTTCCTCTTCTGGGGCTTCTTCTGTTTCCTCGTCCTCCGCGAGACTGTTCGCCCAATCGGCGAACTCCTCCGCCGGCTTCACAACCACGGCCCAACGATTGACAAACATCATGGACATCTCTCCGCAAGACCACGGGTTTGTTCGATGAAGGACAGCCCTGCAACTGGGGATGCCCCTGTAATTAATATAGAGTATAGCCGAAGCACCGCTTCAGATCAACCCGCGCAGACATTGGTCGGAAGTCTCGTCAAAGGCATGGCCGCACCGGGAGCGCACAGGCAACCCGCTTTTCCTCTTCGAGTCGCCTGCGGACTCTCATCGCGAGAAACCGGCTTGCTCTTCTTGGTACTTCATTCTTCGTTTCGTACTTTAGACTCGGAACATCCGCCGCGAGCTGCTTCGGATGTGTACACTCCTCGGTCACACGGCCACGGCAGTGCACTTACATGCGGATGAAAGGGTGAGCGATGATTGATGAAGTCCGACAAAATCGGGGGCGGAGGCGGTTGCCAGCGATGCTAGAACCGTTCTTCTGGGACGTCGATTTCGCCCATCTCGACTGGGAGACTCACCAAGATTTCATCATCGCACGCGTTCTGTCAGAGGGGACTTGGGGCGCGGTTAAATGGCTTCGTACTCGGCTTGGAGACGAGAACCTTCGAAATTGGATTCTTTCCAAGAAAGGCGGCCCGCTTGATCCGCGTCAGCTCAGCTTCTGGCAGCTCATTCTCGAGCTTCCAGGCAAAGAGGTCGACTCCTGGATTCGAGCAAGGAAGGAGAGCATATGGGGACGAAGACTGGCACCGCGGTGAGATTGCACCCCGACATTCTCTCCGAGAAGCAGAATCAGGTTCTGCACCAATGCGGGAGCGCGATGACCAAGCAGGGTTTCTATCTCGCAGGCGGGACCGCTGTGGCACTGCATATCGGACACAGGCGATCGATCGACTTCGATTGGTTCACCGCAGAGCCGCTTTCGGATCCCTTGCGCTTGGCTCAGGCAATGCGTGACAACGGAATCCCGATAAGAACCCGGCGCACCGCACAAGGGACTCTCCACGGTTCTGTGAGCGGAGTACGCATCACTTGTCTTCAATACACCTACCCTCTCCTCCGTCCTCTTGTCTCCATGCGGATGTACGGATGCCTCATCGCCTCCCTAGACGACCTTGCGTGCATGAAGCTGGCCGCGATCTCTCAGCGTGGCTCACGCAAGGATTTCGTCGATCTCTTTGCTCTAATGAAGCAACACAAGAGGCTACCACAGATGCTGCGCTTGTATGAGAGGAAGTACTCGATTGGCGACGTTGCTCATCTGCTCTACGCGATGACCTACTTTGTCGATGCAGAGAAGGAACCCATGCAGGCAATGATCTGGAAAACAGGGTGGAAAACTATGAAGTCATTCATCCACTCCGAAGTCAAGCGGTTGTCACAGAGATTGTAGTATTTGCCGGTGCGCGGTTCCTCCCCTCCCCCCGACGCCACCTCCATCAAAGGTGGGGACCCTCTGTGCCGCAAGCCGTCGAGAGCGCTTGAACTTGTCCGTGCGATTGCCTATGCTCCTCTCTTGATGAGAACAAAGAGGACTGAGTGATGCAACGGCGCGCATTCGGCAAGACGGGATTTCAGGTCAGTGTGATCGGGTTCGGCGCATGGGGAATCGGGGGACCCGCGATGGTTCACGATATCCCGATCGGCTGGGGAAGAGTGGACGACGCGACTTCGGAGCGCGCCCTGCGTTGGGCATTCGAGCTTGGGGTTAATTTCTACGACACGGCTGACTTCTACGGGCTGGGGCACTCAGAGGAGTTGATCGGAAAGGTATTCGGCAACCGGGACGACGTCATCATCGCGACAAAGATCGGCAACAGGATCGGTGATGACGGGAACCCCGCGGTCGATTACTCGAAGAAGTATATGCTTGCTGCGTGCGAGGCGAGCCTCAAGCGGCTGCGGCGAGACCGCATTGACTATTACCAGCTCCACTCGGCGCGTCTCCCCCACCTTGAGTCGGGAGAATGCATCGAGGTGATGGAGGACTTGAAACGCTTGGGGAAGATCCGTGCATGGGGACTCTCCGTCAGCACCTACCGCGCCGATCCGGAAGCGGATTTCCTGATCGACCATGGACTCGGCGACGGCCTCCAGCTCGTCCTGAACATCATGAACCAGCGGGCTGTCCGTGTGATGAAGAAGGCGGCGGAGCACGGGTACGGCATCATCGCACGCATGCCGCTTCAGTTCGGACTCCTCACCGGCAAGTTCACGAAGTCGACGAGGTTCGAGAAGAACGATCACCGGTCGTTCAGGATGACGCCTGATATCCTCGCGCTTGCACTTGACGCGCTTGAGGGCGCATGGCCGCTTGCCGTGAAGTATGGGATCTCAAAGACGTCACTGGCACTGAGCTTCATCGCGAGCTTCGATGAAGTATCCACGATTATTCCGGGGATCAAGACACCCGAACAGGCAGAGGCGAACACGAAGGACATTCTTAAACTGAGCGATGAGGACATGGCCTTCTTGAGGAAGCTCTTCAACGAGAAGCTATGCAGGGTTGTTGAGCGAATGGAGAAGCAAGGATGAGAAGGGGTTGCATCGTCAAGCGCCGGAAGCCTCTGGAGGGTCGTGGTCTCCATTGCATCGTT
>PEWR01000094.1:7326-19664 GCA_002779395.1 Ignavibacteriales bacterium CG07_land_8_20_14_0_80_59_12 | reverse complement strand
GACGCACCCGTGAGCGTTGACGCCGCACTCCTCCTCGGCAAAGTTGAGCGCGTTCGCGGACGGCTCGACGAGGCTCTCCGCTGGTGCGATCGCGCCGTGCAGAAGGCTGGCACGCCCGAAATGAAAGACGAGGCGCTTTATGAAAGGTCGCTTGTCCTTCGTACGCTGGGCCGGACTTCAGAAGCGGAAGCGGTCATGCGAGAAACATCCGGCGGCAAGACGAACGCGGCGGTCCGGGCGAGTATTGACCTCGCACGGAACGAGATCAGCGCGAAGAATTACGACGTGGCACTCGAGCGGCTGAGGCCGGTCGCCACCTCCCGGACCGATGCGCTTGGAGCCGAGGCGCAGTACCTCGTCGGAGAGGCGCTCAGGGGAAAGGGGAACATTCAGGATGCCGTCACGTCGTACCTCCGTGTGAAATATGTCTTCGGCTCGGACTCTGCCTGGGTAGCACGAGCGCTCCTTAAGGCGGCGGACTGCTACGTGAGTCTCGGCTTGAAGCATCGTGCACGCGGACTGCTCGAAGAAGTGGTGAAGGGACACGCTGCCGACCAGTTCGGTGCGGCGGCATCATCGAAGCTGAAAGGGCTCCGGTGACGAACGCTCGAAAGACGACATTGCTTCTGACCCTGCTCGTGATTGCGGCGACCACACTTCGCGCACAGGAGGGACGGAGGAAGGAATCGACGCAGGGAAAAACGCAGGGACCACCGCGCCACTCCGTTCGAATCGATGAGACTGCATCGCATCTTCCGAAGATTGAGCTCCCCGAGTTCATCATCACAGGCGCACTCAGGTTGAACGCACCGGAGGTTGAGAAGATGTCGGCCCTGTCGAGTGCAATGGTGCCGATACCATCGGTGCCGTTCCTCGGCCTCGGTGAGAAGGGAAACTTATCGCCGGATGAGAGGTTGATGGGCGTTCCGCCCGCCCCCGAAGTGAAAAGAGAGCCTTCCCGCGGGCGTACCTCCGTCTTATACGGGCGGTTCGGGTCTCCGTCCATCCTCGCCATTGCGGGCGACCGGACAGGAGAGCTCAGGTCCTCAGTGAAGGGATTTATCGACGGCTCCGACGGATTCGATCCGGCGACGGAGTATCTCAGAGGAGGTCTGCATGCGGACATCACGATGCCGCTTCGTTCGAGCGAGGGACTTCTCGATCGCGCGCTCTTCGGCGCGGAAGCGTCGGCACAGGGGTGGCGGTACAGGCTCTATGGATCGACCACGCCGGAGCTGTTGCGCATTCAGCGCTCAGGTGGTATCCGGCTGTCGCTTCGCTCAGCCGAGGCTGCACCTTTCCGGTACACCGTGACGGGAGGGTGGAAGACGACATCGCAGAGCGACAGTTCTTCGCTCCATGAGAACGTTATCGACATCGCACTTCATCTTTCGCAGGCGACGGCAGGGATCCGGCTCGGCGGTGACTTCTCGTACTGGGTCAACCCCGTCGTGTCGAGGTCGCTTTCCTCCGACCGGACAACCGTCAGCCTTCTGCAGGTCGGCGGATCGGCGGAGATGGCGGGGCCCATGGAGATTCATGGGGGAGCAGGTGTCCAGATTGCGCAGCCGAACCGGGAGGGGACGCTGGTCGTTCCCCGGTTCCAAGTCTCTCTCTCCTACGGCCTCACACCCGAGGTCACAGGCTTCTTCCTCGTGAAATCGGGGTACGAGACCAGGACGCTTGCCGGGTTGTTCGAGATCAATCCCTATCTTATGAACTCCGCTGATGTCCATCTAAGGAGAGTGAAGTACGAGGTCCGGTCCGGTCTGATGTTCCCCGTGTGGGGATTGATCCACGGAACCGTGAGCATCGGGACCGGGGAGGAAGACGAGTTCGTCGAGTTCGCAGATCTTGATTCGGATGGGGTCTGGGAGCTCAACTATGCCGGGGGTGTAACTGTGAAGAAGCTGCAGGCCGAGGCCGCCGGAAACCTCACGGCTCTGGACGAGATTGCGGCATCAATCCACTATACCAGTGTGCGAGACCCGGCCACTACGAATGTTGTTCCGTATGTCCCCGCACTTCAAGCACTCATGAAGTGGACCCATCTGTTGGACGAGGAAATCTCGGCTGAAGTGCACGTTGAGTACAGGAGCTCGGTTCCAACGGACTGGCTCAACCGCGGCTTCATCGCCGGCTGGTTTGTCGTTGGGGCCAGCGCGGAATACAAGGTAAGCAGCCAGACCAGGCTTCACGCCCGCATTGAGAACCTGTTCGACACGAGGTACTATCGCTGGAACGGTTACCGGGAGCGTCCGCTTTTTCTGACGCTCGGATTTGACTGGCGCTGGTAACGACAGATGGGAGAGATTGGAACCGCGGATTGACACGGTAGATGCTGCCGGCTGACGCGGATCGATTCCATCCCGGGAGGAAATGGAAGGAGGCAACGTGCCTGATTTCAATCTTCGAAAAGAACAACACGTCGATGACGCACGCCCGGAAGGGACAGGGGCGGAGCCAGGTCCCCCCGTGCCGAAGAGCGTTCGCCTGCTCCTCGCGGCCGCCGTCATCGCTCTCATTGCTTTTGGTGTGTTCCTTCTTGTGCGGGTTGGTGTGTTCGGGGGTGGGAGCTCCACACCGGAGCCGCCTCTCTTCGATACAACTGCCCTCATGGTGCATGCCGATACGTTCCACGTGAGGAGTGAACGGGATTCGCTCATGCCGGAGAAGGAGGGACTCGGCACGCTGCGGGTGGGGGCGAAGGTGGCTGGGGTAATCGACAACGCGCGCCGCGAGTCCGCTGCCGCACGGCCGGGAGTTGACACGGCATCCATCAGTCATATGAAGCGCGAAACCTCCCCGTCGAAGAGGGAGAGCGCTTCTGTCACAGAGGGGAGCCGAACCCCCACAGCCCCGAATAAGGAACCTTTCACCATGGGTCCGCGGAAGGGCAGGGTGGTACACCGTTCCACGAAACCGGTGAAAATTGTCCGTCAGCATGGATGGTATATCCAGCTCGCATCCTGGAAGGAGAAATCAAACGCAGACGATCAGCTCGGGCGGCTGAGAAGAATTGGATACGGAGGCTTTGTCCAAAAAGCGCTCGTCCGGCACAGGATGTGGTACCGTGTGGCGGTCGGCCCTTACCGTACGCAGGCGGAGGCGGCAAGCGTGAACACAGACAAGTTCCGGGGGGTCGGCTTCCTCCGGTACATTGAATAAGAGGGTGTCGCAGCGCCTCGGCTGTGGCAGTCCCTGCAACCCGCTTAGGAGAATCATCACATGACACTTTTGCAGCTCTTCACCCAGGGCGGGCTCCTCATGTGGCCCATCCTGGCGACATCGATCGTCGCACTCTGGATCATTATCGAGAAATACGTCGTTCTCCGGCGTGCCAACAGGGATGTCGGCGACTTTGTGCTGCGGCTTCGCAGCATCCTGCGCCAGGGGGACACTGTAGGCGCAGTGGAGTACTGTTCGCGTGTCGACTCACCGATTGCGCGGATTCTGAAGAAGGGAATCCTGAAGCTCCACCAAGGATCGGAGAAGACAAGGGAAGGGATTGAGTCCGCCGGCAAGGTGGAGGTCTACAAGCTCGAGAAGAGACTGTCGCTCCTGGCCTCGGTGGCAGGCATCGCGCCGCTTCTCGGTTTCCTCGGAACGGTGACTGGAATGATTGCGGCCTTCCGGATGATTGAGGTCCTCAAGGGGGCGGCGACGCCCGGCGACCTTGCCGGAGGGATCTGGGAGGCGCTTCTCACCACGGCGTACGGCCTGATCGTCGGGATCCCCGCATACGGCTTCTACAACTATTTTGTCTCGCGGATCCAGCGCGTCGTTTTTCGGATGGAGACAACATCGGAGGAATTCCTTGAGCTTGTGCAGGAGCACAAGGAGGTGCTTCAACACAACGAGGCGGTGAGGGAGGAACGATGAATTTCCGGACAGAGAACAAGGTCTTGACGCAGTTCAACTATGCGTCGCTCACCGACGTGGTCCTTCAGCTTCTCATCTTCTTCCTCCTCTCCTCGGCGTTCGTAATGCAGAGCGGCATCCGCATCCGACTCCCCCGGACCGTGATCACGGAGGCACTCGACCGGAGGAACATCGTCCTCACCGTGACGAAGGGAGGGGAGCTCTACGTCAACAATGAGCGTGTCGATCTCAAGCAAATCACCGCAAAGATCCAGCCACTCATCGCAAAAGACAGGGAGCAGCCGGTCGTCATCAATGCTGACATGGATGTCACGATCCAGCGGACTGTCGAGGTGATCGATGCGGCGAAAGCGGCGGGTGCGGCGAAGTTCCTCATCGCGACGCAGCCGGAGAATGCTCGATGATCAGCATGTTGAGAGAGGGGAGTGAATCGAGAACCGCACTCATCGGATCTGTGGGAATCCATGTTCTTCTATTCCTCCTCCTCATGATGATCCCCGTCCAGCAGGCGGTCCGTGAAGCGCTGTTCGTCGAGGTGACGTTCGGCGGCGGAGAGATTCAGTCGCCTGCGTCGTCCGTCTCGCCCGCCTCCGCGTCAGATGCGAGCCGGCCACGCGTCGAAAGCGGAGTACGTCTTAAGCCCCGTCCCCTGACACTGAGTGCAGCCCCTCGGGTTGCGGTGCCGGTCCGGCCGCGCGCTGTGGGTCAGCCGACTCAACCCCAACGCGTGTTTCCGCCGCTCCGCTCCCTCACGATCCCTGAAGACCGGCTGCCGGTCACCGACGCGGGGAAACTCTCTCCTGGTACAGGCCAGGTCAGCGGCGTTGGTCGTGGACGCGCCGACGGAACCACGGCACCGCTTTCCACACAAGGGACGGGCGTGGGGAAAGAGGCAGCGCGCTTCTCCGGCGTGGGAAACGTCGAAGCACCTTCGGCCGGGGGAGGGGGAAAAGGAGAACCGGGGGGCGTCGGCTATTCTGTTTCGTGGGCGGGGGGCGGAACTCGACTTGCCGTCAGCACACCCCTGCCCACGTATCCTGAAGGGGTGAACCGTGAGGGGCAGGTTCAGATCCGCGCAGCCGTCGGACCTGACGGGAGTGTGAGACGCGTCGACCCCGTCCGGAAGATCGACGCCCGACTCGAGGAAGCCGCGCTGACAAAGGTCAGACTCTGGCGGTTTGAACCACTCGCTCCGTCCCTTCCGCAGGTAGATCAGAGTTGCGTCATCACCTTCGAGTTCAGGCTAAGATAGCCGCACGGCCGGCGGCGGCCGCAATTCAACGGAATCGCTGGTCATTCTACTCGCGAAGAGCCTGGAGACAAACCCGATGCGGAGCCAATCCGAAGGGAACGACACATGCGGCGAACAAGCGCAATGATCGGAAAGATCGGGCCTTTCCTCAGGGACTTGGGTGAAGTGGGAGACCTTCTCTGGGAGAAAGGATGGGCGGAGCGGAACGCCGGCAACATCTCCATCAACCTCGGCATACTCGCGACCGCACGGAAATCCGTCCGCCGGACGCAGGCCGGCCGGATCGATCCCCCATGTCCGAAGCTTGGCGGAATGGCATTCCTTGTCACTGCTGCCGGCTCGAGGATGCGTGATCTGTCACGCCATCCTCGGGGGAATGCAGGGTTGATCCGCGTGGAGGAGGATGGAGGCGGGTACAGGGTCCTCTGGGGAGGAACCCGCGAACGACTGTTCACGCCGACGTCGGAGTTGCAAACGCACCTCGCTCTTCACGAGTTCCTTATCGAAAAGCGGAGGCCCGAGCGGGCAGTCCTTCACACTCATCCGGATGAGCTGATCGCGCTTACGCACGCCTGCGAAATCGGGGGCGAAGAGGAGTTGAACCGCATCCTCTTGGGCATGCTCCCGGAAGTGAAGATCTTCGTCCCGGAGGGAGTGGCATTCGTGCCGTACGAAGTGACGGGATCACCCGAGCTCGCCAGGGTGACGACTCGCGGACTCGGGAGCCATCAGGTGGTTCTCTGGGAGAAGCACGGATGCCTATCGGTTGGGAAGGATGTCTTTGAGGCGTTCGACGCGATTGACACGCTCAACAAGGCAGCCCGGATTTTCCTCCTCTGCAAGTCGGCGGGTTATGCACCTGCCGGCTTGAGCGATGCCCAGCTCGACGAGCTTGGAAGGAGGTTCGGCAATCAAGGTGCATGATTTGATCCACGAGGCAGAAGCGATGAGGCGACGTTTTCTCATCGCTCGAATTGTGATGCAAAAGTTCTCCGGCGCGACAAATCTCCTTGAGGAGATGGGTGTGAAATGAAACGATTCCTGTCTTTCTGTTGTGCAGCTCTTCTCTTCATCTCTCTCTCCGCGGCACAGACGAGGCCGATCAGATTTGCATGGCTCTCCGATACCCATGTCGGAGCAGGAACAGGCGAAGCGGATCTCCGCGCCTCCATGCATGAGATCAATGCGAACGGGGGGGTGGACTTCGTCATCCTCTCTGGCGATGTCACTGAATCGGGCAAGAGTGCGGACCTTGAGCTGACGAAACGGATCCTCGACAGCCTCACTGTCCCTTATTACGTCGTCCCGGGAAACCATGACACGAAATGGTCGGAATCGGGTTGCACGGAGTTCCCGCATCTCTGGGGAGACGACAAGTTCGTGTTCGAATTCGGCGGGTACCGATTCATCGGGCTCCACGAAGGTCCGATTATGCGGATGGGCGACGGCCACTTCGCACCGGAGGACTTGCGATGGCTCGACGGTGTTCTCGCGAAGCTCAAGAACAAGCGCCAGCCGATTATCTTTGTAACGCACTACCCCCTCGATCCCGGACTCGACAACTGGTATGAGCTCATCGCGCGCGCGAAGAAGTTCAACACGAAAGCGGTCCTCGTCGGACACGGGCACGCAAACCACGACTTGAACTTCGAGGGGATCCCCGGAGTGATGGGAAGATCGAACCTTCGCGGGAGGGGCGGTTTGAGCGGGTACAATATCGTCACGATTGAACACGATACCCTCTGCGTCGCCGAGCACGACTGCGGACGAGAGACGAAGCCGGTGTGGGACAAGGTGCCCCCTGAAACACGGAACTACCGCGCGGATACGACGAAGTACGAACGCCCCAACTTTTCTGTCAATTCGAGGTATCCTGGTGTGAAGCAAGTCTGGCGTTTTGAGTCACGGTACACGATAGCATCGGCTCCTGCTGTATGGAAGGACCGTGTCATTGCAGGAAACAGCAGCGGGACGGTCTTTGCCCTCTCTCTGAAGAACGGAAAGAAGCTTTGGAGCTTCAAGACCGGGGCGACTGTCTATTCGAGTCCGGAAGTCTCTGAAGGAAAGGTGGTCTTCGGTTCATCGGACCGTAACATCTACTGCCTCAACGCCTCGAATGGGAGGCTCGTCTGGAGATTCACGACAGGCGCGCCGGTTGTGGCGGTGCCGGCGATCGCGGGGGACACTGTCTACATCGGCGGTGGAGATGAGAAGTTCCGAGCCCTCAGCCTTGAGGATGGGAGACTCCTCTGGGAATTCGATGGAGTGAAGGCGTTTGTCGAGACGAAACCGCTTGTCTACGGAGGGAAAGTCGTTTTCGGCGCATGGGATACCTACCTCTATGCGCTGAATGCGACAACAGGTGCGCTTGCCTGGAAATGGTCGAACGGGAATCCGGGTGAGCTCTACTCGCCCGCGGCCTGCTGGCCGGTCGGCTCAAACGGGAAAGTGTTCGTCGTAGCACCGGACCGCTACATGACGGCGCTTGATGCGGCGACGGGGAATGTGGTATGGCGTACAGGTGCCCATCAAGTGCGCGAGATGGTGGGACGCTCCGAAGACGGCAGCCGCGTGTACGCGCGCTGCATGACCGATACGCTCCTCGCGTTTTCTCCCACGTCCGCGTTGCCGCAGGTGGTCTGGTCGACGCCGTGCAGCTACGGCTATGATATCGACCCATCGATGCCGATCGAGAAAGAAGGAACTGTCTACTTCGGGACGAAAAACGGGCTTGTCATCGCAGTGGACGGCGCGACCGGGAAGATGGAATGGCAGCACAAGACCGGCGTCACAATCGTGAACACACCTGCCCCGGTCGATGCGCGTCGCGTCGTTGTGACGACGCATGATGGCAGCGTGCTGTTGCTGGAAGGTAGGTGACTCCAGGGTTGGCGTGAGGAACGGACGCGCAAGCCTCCTTGTTTTCCAGATTGGACTCGTTGCTCTTCAAGGAGCAACGGAGGGACGTACGGGGCTATTCACCGGTGCCATTCGAAAGGGATGGAGTTGATCTCGGCCTCCGCAACGTGCAGCCCGATCTGATGCATGTTACGGGAGAACTTGTTGCATTCATTATCGCTTGACTATGGGTCAGGGGGCGGCTGGTCTGGTCACTCGGGCGGTTGATCAGGAATTGCACGAAGGGAGCTGACATGAATTTCCGCGTCACAACCGTGGTCTTTCTCATTTCCCTCGCGACCTGCTCTATGTCTGCTCAGGAGCAGTTCAGAGGAGAAAGGGCATACAGCTACATCGAGACGCTCTGCAAACCCGAATTCGCCGGACGGAAAACAGGACTCCCCGGGGCACGAAAAGCGGCGGAGTGGATCGGACAGGAATTCAAGCAGTGGGGTTTGAAGCCGGCCGGCGATCGCGGGAGCTTCATCCAGGAATATGCGCTCCTTGTCACTCAGGAGGTATCAACAGCGAAGTATGTCCTCGAAAACGGGAACTTCGGTCCTGTAACGTACCAGGAAGGGAACGACTTTACGGTTTACTTCAACTCCGGTTCCGGGAAGATCAGCTCTGAAGTCGTGTTCGCCGGCGACGGAATCTCCGAGCCGGAGAAGGGACGTGACGACTATGCGGGGATCGATGTGAAAGGGAAGATCGTTCTCATCTATCGCGGTGTACCTGAGGATGGGAAGGACTGGTCGAAGGAGAACGAACGGGACTACAAGATGAACGTCGCGACCCGGCACGGTGCGGCGGCCCTCCTCATCCTCGAACAGCGGGAGTTTGCCATTCGAGGGGGCACGATCCACGAGGAGGGGTACAATGCGCAGATGCCGGCGGTGGCTGTCTCGAGGAAGATGGTGCGTGACATCTTTCAGGGACTCTATAGGAACCTCGGTGATGTCATACGCGACCTCGCAAAAGGGCCGCAGTCGTTTGCTACCGGCCGAAGAGTATCGCTCAGTGTCGACGTGCAACGGATCGAACCCGGAAGAGGCGAGAATGTCGTCGGGCTTCTCCCGGGAACAGACCCGAAACTGAAAGATGAATTCATCGTAATCGGCGGGCACATGGACCACAATGGGATGAGTCCCGACGGGCACTACTACGTGGGCGCTGACGATGACGCCTCGGGGACGTCTGTCGTCATGGAGCTTGCACGCGCCTTTGCTTCCCGCAAGAGCGGTCTGAAGAGATCAGTGCTTTTCATCGGGTTCGGCGGCGAAGAGCAGGGGCTTCGCGGGTCGAAGTACTTCGCTGCACACCCGACCGTCCCGCAGGAAAAGATCTGCGCCATGTTCAACTTCGATATGGAGGGTTGCGGTGACGGAGGTGGCGGGTTCGGAGGAAGGAACCTCTTCCCGGCGGGAGTACAGGATTATGTGACATTCCTGCCCGATTCTGTCAGGAAGAAGCTCCAGGTGAGCCGGGCTTGGGGGATGGGGGGAAGCGACCACTCGTATTTCATTGATAAGGGGATCCCTGCGCTCGGATTCTTCTCGAGCGGTGACCATCCATTCTACCACGAAGAGGAGGATGTCCCGAAGACAATCAATGTCCAATCGCTCCAGTTCGTGGGTGACTGTGCGGCCGGACTGCTCGAGAAGCTTGCGAACGAGCGGGCAAGCCTTCTCTATGAGGGAGTGCGGACGGGCCGCTGCTTCCTGATGTTCGGCGATCAAATCGACTTTGAGCCTGAGGCGGGCTTCACATCCGTTCTGGAGAAGGATGCCGGGAATGCGGTCCGCCTTACCGAAAGAATGGGAATCCACGGTTTGGTGCTTCCGGTGACAGGCGCCGGTTCGATCCTGCCGGACGCAAAGGATCTCTGCAGCGCAGCCGACAGCGCATCACAATGGGTCAAGGGAGATGCAGAACACTTCCTCCGGTTCAAGAACGGGAATTCACTGAGCGATGGGGCGGGTGCCGGCAAACTTGCTCTCGCTTTCAGGATCGACGGTACGGGGCCGCTCGGCGGTAACGTGAGCTCACTTAGGAACATCGCGCGGCTTGGGCTTAATTTCTTCCACTTCGGGACGGTGGACGATCCCGCCTTTGCGGGCGGCAAGCTGACTCAGTTCGGCTCGCAGGTCTTCCGGACGCTGAAAGATGAACATGTCATAGTTGACTGGGCAGTCGGTGACATCGCAATTGCAGAATCGGTCCTCAAGGAGTTTGATGGGAAAGTGATCGTGCGGTTGAAGCCTGAGCTTCTGAGAGATCTCCTCCGCAGGGTGCCGGAACTTGCGACGAGCCGGAACGTCCTGCTCGTTGCGGAGTGCTGTCAGGAAACTGCTGCAGCGGACCTTTCGGAACTTGTCGATGCCGCGGGTGAGCATGGTCTCCATATCTCGGTCGCGTCGCACTTCTGCCGCGGAATGAATCATCCTCCCGACTGGACATACCGGCTCGTGCAGGAGCTCTGTGGCCTTCGTCTCAAGGCGAAGGGAGAAGAGCCGGCGTACCAGGAGATGGTGAATGTCATGGGAGGCAGCTTGAGGGCTTTTTTGAACTGACGTCAGTCGTCCGCTCGGACTAAGGAGCGACGGTGAAATCGCGCTGCAGCCCTGTTCACCTACGACCGTCACGAAAGGAGAAGATGGGTATGAGAACGAGACTCAATGCACGGCTCTGTTCCCTCACAGCGGTCCTCCCACTGCTGCTCACGAATTGCACTTCTCTGACTTGAGTATTCATCCCCTCTTTACTACTTTAGGGCTGTCCGGCGCAGCACATACGGAAGCGCGATAGAGACGACGGAGCGAAAATGGGCAATCCCATTATCTCAATCAACTTTCTTGACTACGGCATCATCGCCGTGTACGTGGCTGTCACCATCTTCGTCGGCTACGCCCTCAAGAAGTACATGAAGACGGCAGAGGATTTCTTCCTCTCAGGCCGATCGCTTCCGACATGGATCACCAGCCTCGCCTTCATCTCGGCCAACCTCGGCGCGCTTGAGATCGTCGGCATGGTGGCGAACTCTGCGAAGTACGGAATCCTCACGGTCCACTTTTACTGGATCGGAGCCATCCCGGCCATGGTCTTCCTCGGCATCTTCATGATGCCGTTCTACTACGGCAGCAAGGTGCGAAGCGTTCCCGAGTACCTGAAGCTGCGCTACAACGAAGCAACACGCGGACTCAATGCCATCTCGTTCGCGGTGATGACCGTCCTCATGAGCGGCATCAGCATGTACGCGATGGCGCTCCTCTTCCATGTGACGCTTGGCTGGTCGCTTGATACGAGCATCTTCCTCTCTGCTCTCGTTGTCCTCGTCTACGTCTTCTGGGGCGGCCTATCGTCGTCAATTTACAACGAGGTCATCCAGTTCTTCCTTATCTGGCTCGGGTTCCTCCCGGTTGTGTTCCTCGGCCTGAAAGACACGGGGGGATTCGCCGGACTTGCACAGCGGGTTCCACAGTCGTTCGTCCATGCCTGGCAGTCGATGGGTGACGCGACACAGAATCCGCTCGGAACGGACTGGCTCGGCGTCGTGCTCGGTCTTGGGTTCGTCCTCTCGTTCGGGTACTGGACGACGGACTTCCTCGTCGTTCAGAGGGCACTTGCATCGAGGAACCTCGTCTCGGCTCAGCGAACACCGATCCTTGCGGCGTTCCCCAAGATCATCGTTCCGCTTATCGTCGTGACACCCGGACTTATCGCCATTGCCGTCCTCCCCGAGTTCCAGGTCGTCACCGGGAAGACGCCCGAGTACAACAACGCGCTTGTCCTTCTCCTCGCGCACTATTTGCCGAACGGCGTCCTCGGACTCGCGATAACGGCGCTTCTTGCGAGCTTTATGTCCGGGATGGCGGGGAACGTCACAGCGTTCAACACCGTCTGGACGTACGACATCTACGGAAGCTACATTCGGAAAGGGATGCCGGACGAACACTACCTGAAGGTCGGGAAGTACACGACCGTTGTCGGCGTCCTCATCAGCATCGGGACCGCGTACATCGTCCGTGGGTTCCCGAACCTGATGGACTACATGCAGCTCCTCTTCTCGTTCTTTAACGCACCCCTCTTCGCCACGTTCCTCCTTGGCATGTTCTACAAGCGCGCGACACCGTGGGGCGGATTCGTGGGACTTCTCTCGGGCATCCTTGCCGCCGTGATACACTACGCCATGTATAAGTCCGGCGTGCTCTTTTATCATAGCGAGATGGGGGCCAACTTCTACCAGGCATGGTGGGCGTGGCTCACGGACTTTGTCGTGACGATTGTCGTTAGCACGTTCACGAAG
>PEWR01000094.1:0-7098 GCA_002779395.1 Ignavibacteriales bacterium CG07_land_8_20_14_0_80_59_12 | reverse complement strand
CGGGGTCAAGACTGGTCGTCTGTCCCCTCCTCCTTTTATGGGAGTATAGACTGGTCTGCACATGTGGTGGAGGGTTAGGGTGGGGGAAATCGGCAATCCCATTTTTCTCAAACAGACTGAATGCCATTCCATCTGACTATGTTCTGTCTGTCGTACATCGAACTAAAGGAATCTCCTAATGTCCGAATCAACCAACAAAGCTCATCTTCTTGACCTCAAAGTCCCTCTTGGCGGCCTCATCACCCTCTACGGCCTCGTCCTTGCCGTCTACGGTCTCCTCACAGGCCCCCACACCTATGTCAAGTCCCTCGGCCTCAACATCAACCTCCTCTGGGGCATCCTGATGCTTGTCCTTGGCGGCGCTTTCCTTCTCTTTCATTTCGTTCGTGGTAGAAGCTAAGGGGGACACAGCCTCGGGACTGTTCCGCTGTGAGCCTTGAGGCGGTTGCCCGACCGCTCAGGATCTACCTGGCGCTTCAGTACAGCAAGAAGTATGTCCTTCACGTCGTCCACGCTCGTCTGGCGATCGAGCCGGCAATGGCGGCCGCCGTCTGTTGACGAAGAGCCGCCGCGGTACGGTCGTGCAGAGCCCCCTTTTCGTCGGGGGCTTTGCTATTTCATTTGCGGACGAACAAGTAGTAGAAGCCGGCTTCGCTTATCGTGAGGACGAGCAGCGTGAACGCATCGCGGTCAAGCGCTTTGCCGAACCCTTCCGGCGGGACCGCGAACTTCAGCAGGAACGCCCAGATGCTCCAGCCGACGACGAAAATCAGGCCCATGAACGCGACCGTGAGGATTCCCTCGCCAAAGTTCGCCTCCTGGTAGCGCTTCGTGAAGCCGGCGCTGAAGGCGATGAGATGAATGTAGTAGACGATGAGAGCGACCATGGTAACCCGTCAGTACGCGTTCTTCGTCTTCAGGACCGCAACGATGGTCTTCAGGATGATCTTCACATCGAACCAGAGCGACCAGTTTTCGATGTAGTAGATGTCGTACTTCGTCCGTTCCTGAATTGGTGTATTGCCGCGCAGGCCATTTACCTGGGCCCACCCCGTCATGCCTGTCTTCAACCGGTGCCGGTCGAGGTATTTCGGGATCCGTTCGCTGAACTGCTCCACAAAGTGAGCACGTTCGGGGCGCGGCCCGACGAGACTCATGTCCCCCTTAATAACATTGAGGAGCTGCGGGAGCTCGTCGAGGCTTGTCCGGCGAAGGGACTTCCCGACGCGTGTCACACGCGGATCATCCTTTGTCGCCCAGACGGGTCCTGTTCGCTTCTCGGCGTCGGCGGCCATGGTCCGGAACTTGATGACGTTGAACGCCTTCCCGTCGAGTCCGACTCGCTCCTGGTGGTAGAGAACCGGGCCGCGTGAGCCTAACTTAACAGCGAGGGCGACTACTGCCATGATAGGCGATGTGATCAAGAGGATAACCGAGGCCACGACGAGGTCAAATGCGCGCTTCAGGATGCGGCCCCATGTCGTGATCGGGATTTCTTTCACTCGCAGCAGCGGAATCCCCTCCAACTCGAGGACTCGTACGCGGCTTGTCATCAGCTCAAGGAGATCGGGGACGAGGAGGAACTCGATGTTCAATCCCTCGCACTGGCGAAGGAGCTCCTCGCGCTTCTGGTGATCGGCGGCGCCCACAGCGATGAAGGCCACTTCAACATTCTCGTCGTGGAGAAACCCCGGCGCCGTGTCGATGGTGCCGAGGCAGGGGAGACCTTCCGGCGGCGGAATGGCGACGGACTTCTCAGTCTCTTCGAAGTATCCGAGGAGCTTGTATCCGAGCTCCGGCTGGAGTATTTCGGCGATTCTTCGTGCTGCGTCTTTGGTCCCTATCAGCACTGCGTTTCGAAGCTCTCTCCCGCGTCGATAGAGGCCCTTCTCGAAGGCGAGCACAACCCATCGCCCGGCGAACAACAGCACAATGCTCATCGCCCAGACGAGCGCAAAGACGACGCGCGAGTATGAGAATCCGCGGTAGAAAAACGCAAGTCCCATCACGATAAGCATGCCGATCGTAACGCCCTTCACGACGTGTGAGAACTCATCGAGAGGATAGATCCGCCGCCGGGCCCCATACATCCCCCGTTTCCTGAAGATGATGAGCCAGACGGGGATGACGGCGAACGAGCTGTAGATGTACGCCTCGAGTTCCGGGACATCCGCGCGGAGCGGAACAATGGAGGTGAAGAACGAGGAAAACCTCAGTCCATATGAGAGGAGGAACGCGGCTTCGATCGCGACAATGTCGGATAGGGTGGTGAGGAGAGGTATGAGAAAGTCATTCCGCCGGTTCTGGCCCATCGTGTGCCCGTTGCCCTGAGAGTATTCAAAAATATACGAAGAGGTGTGGGGGGATGCAAGAACTGTTTGCGTGCACGGTGCATCTTGATGTGGAATCGACGTGCCCGTGCATCACGACGGTCTCGGAAGCCGCGAGGAAGAAGGTGACTACGATCGAAGGCCTTGCGCGGGGGACGAAGCATTCGGTTCTCACCGCATGGATTGCCCAGGAAGTCCCGCAGTGCGGCTACTGCCAGCCGGGCCAGATCATGACGGCGCCGGCGCTCCTCGCGCGGAAGCCGAACCCCACAAGAAGGCTCCGATTTTCGCCAGGTTCGGGGAGCTGATGCCAAGAGCTGACTCGTTTGATAACTGCCGTTGGACGGAGCGGCAATCGAGTATCAACCCGATATCCACGAACGCGTATGGAACGAAGCGAAAGACCTGAGGCAAAGTGGGGAGCTCCTGCGGATGGGAGGACAGATCCGATGCCCGGTCGTAGCAATCCACGGCGAACATGATCCGCATCCTTTTGAAGGTGTCAGAACGCCCTTGTCTCGCGTCCTCAAGGACTTTCGCTTCGTTCTATTGAAGAGCTGCGGCCACAATCCGTGGCTGGAGCGTTATGCAAGTGACCGCTTCTTTGACGTTATCAGGGGAAAATTGGACTGATCTCGCCGAGTCGGAGTACAAGCAAAGTGGTGTCGACAAACTGCAGACGCTGAAGATGGGTCTTCTTCTGTCCGAGCTGCATCTCGGTTTTGGTCTCAAACCATTGTTGAAGAAGGGGCCGCCATTCTACTATTTCGATGAGTCCTCCCATGAGACGAGGAATTTAAATTCCTCTTCCGTCAATTGCAGACGCTTGCTGAATTGTTTCATGGTCGGTCAGAGTAACCCGGCGAAATTCATCGGAGAGGGTATGCCAGTCCAGGACATCCACGATAGTGGGCAAATCTGATTCTGAAAAAGCGTCTTTGAGTTTTTCCACGCGCCGCCAGTCCAAGCCTTCATTTCCAACCAGCACGATGTCCAGGTCCGAGTGCGCGGGTAGTCAGCTTCTTCCGCTGTGCGATTCTCCCGCACCCACCGTTCGATAAACTTCCAGCACAATTCATAGGTGAACTCGAAGGTCTGGATCACCCCCGCCTTAATAACCTTCTGTGTCTCTTCATCGTGTTTCGCCATCGTGTCGGCGGTGCAACTTGCAGGGCATTCTCCAGAGAGAAAAAAGCCTTCTCCAGACTGCTTAAATCTAGAGCCATCGCGTGCCTCCTTTTTCGTTTTCACCCGCCATATCCCATCCTTTTACCTGCGGCGGGGGCGTGGCAGGCAAGCAGGTTGGCCCACCTGCCTGCCGCACCTCTCCGTTTTGTGGCGCAGGCCGGGATCGTCTGATCGAGATTGGCGGATTGTCCGGTCTGCTGCCACATGTCCCCGTCATGGACACGTCCTGATAACGTGTTCACGAAAAGGCAATATATCGACACGTATTTGTTATGTGTCGATATCATCGACATGTTATCTCGACAGCAATCCGTACAGTTCCACATTCAAATAGAGCGTTTCTTTGCCGATTTTGTAGGCTTTGAGAATCCCGATCTTCTCCAGTTCCCGGAGATATTCGGCGGCGGTCTGACGTTTCGCGATCCCCGTATCGACCAGAAATTGGCCTTTGGTGTAGGGCTGGCGAAAGAGCAGTTCGATCAGCTCCTTCGAGTACACGCGGGCTGGCAGTTCCTTCTTGGCGCGTTCCATCGTCTCGATCATCAGCGCCCGAATCGCGAGAATGCGCTCGCGGGTAAACACGGCGGTGTCTTCCACGGCCTTCAGCATGTAGAGAATCCACGGTTCCCACAAGCCCTGCTCGCTCACCTGACGCAAGAGCCGGTAGTAGTCGCTCTTGCGCTTGATGATGGACTTACTGAAATAGAGGACCGGCAGATCCAACAGCCCGTGAAGAACAAGGAAAAGGATATTGACGATCCGGCCCGTCCGCCCATTGCCGTCGGAGAAGGGGTGGATGGCCTCGAACTGGTAGTGAACCAATGCCAGCTTGATCAAGGGGTCCATGTCGTCCCCGGCGTGGATGAAGTCTTCAAGATTCTTCAGCTTGTCCCGGATGATTGCCTCGCCCTCGGGAGGGGTGTAGAGGATTTCGCCGGTTGCGGCATTGGCAATGGCCGTGCCCGGCATGCGCCGGATGCCAGCCTGATTTTCTCTGATCGCCTGAACGATGCTCACGAACAGGTTGGTTGAGAGAACCGGGCGCTCCTTCATGGTGTTGAAGCCCTTCCACAGGGCCTCCCGGTAGCGGAGGACTTCTTTGGTTGCCGGATCAACCTGACTGGACTTCGCCGTGAACGCCTTGAACAGCGCATCATTGGTGGTGATGATGTTCTCGATTTCAGAACTGGCCTTGGCTTCCTGCAAGATCAGGGAGTTCACCAACAGGGCTTGATTCGGAATCGTTGCACCGAGGCCCTTCAGTTCTGCGAGTGCACGCCCGGAGGTGATGGCCTCCTTTAGAACGACCTTGGTCTCCACGTCTGCTTTGGGTGGCAGAGGCGGAAGATCGTTATAAGGTATCCGCGGATCAAACGCCATAGCCGATGTCCTTCATGTTGGCCCAGATGAGCTTATCGAGTTTGGCGGATTGTTCGGTCTGCTGGCGCAGCTCCGCGGCCAGGCGTGCCATCTTCTCCTCGAACGGCTCGTCGTCCTCTTCGACCTCCGCGGCGCCGACGTAGCGGCCGGGAGTGAGGATGTGGTTGTGGTGGCGGATGTCGTCAAGCGTGGCGGCCTTGCAGAAACCGGGGACGTCGGCGTAGGGAGCCGCGCCCGCCTTCGCCAAGGCTTCGGCGGGGCTTCGCCAGGCGTGGTAGGTGTCGGCGATCTTGCGGGTATCCTTGTCAGTCAGCTCGCGGTGGACGCGGTCGATCATCGTGCCGAGCTTGCGGGCATCGATGAAAAGGGTATGACCGCGCCGGTGGCGGAACCGCCTGCCTGCCGCGCCCGCGGCGCAGGCAGAGCCCTTGCCTTGCCTCCGTTGCCGTTGCCCGTTGCATGCGCTTTCACGAACTCAACCGATTGGACGAACATGCCGCCGGAGCCGCAGCAGGGGTCGTAGACCCGGCCCTTGTACGGGCCGAGCATCTCGACCAACACGCCCACGATGCACCGGGGCGTGTAGAATTGGCCGCCTTTCTTGCCCTCGGTGCTGGCGAACTGGGAGAGGAAGTACTCGTAGACCCGGCCAAGGATATCCTTGGCGCGGTTCTCCCTGTCGCCCAGGCCGATGTTGCCGACCAGGTCGATAAGCTGGCCCAAACGCTGCTTGTCGAGGCGCGGGTGGGCGTAGTCCTTGGGGAGCACGCCCTTGAGCGATGGGTTGTCGTGCTCGATGGCGAGCATAGCCTTATCGACAATCTTACCGATGGTGGGTTGCTTCGCGTTGGCTTTGAGGTTTGACCAGCGGGCTTCCTTGGGAACCCAGAAGATGTTGACGGCGCGGTACTCGTCGGGGTCCTCAGGATCGGCACCTTCGGCGCGGTCGGCTTCGAGTTTGGCGTGTTGCTCCCCGAAGGCGTCGGAGATATATTTGAGAAAGATCAATCCGAGCACGACATGCTTGTATTCGGCGGCGTCCATGTTGGAGCGAAGTGCGTCGGCAGCGCGCCACATGTCGTTCTCAAAACCGAGGTTCGCTCCGTTAGTGGTTCGAGGTTCCTGCATTTCTATACCTTCCGAATTGTACACCCAACGCCAGTTACTCCACAATATGGCGATAGCCCGTTTCCAGAATCCATGTGCGCTCGCCACGGACGGTGGGCGGTAGAGCCGGCCTCGATGGAAAGCTAACCCTGCTCCTCGAGCCGCTTCTGCTCAGACTCCATGCGTCGGACGTTCGACATCTCCTTTTGGTAGTCGTCGTCGGCGTTGAGTCGGTACGCTTTCTGAAGTGCCTCCAGCGCCTCGGGGAAAAGGTACGAGTACTCGAGCGCCACACCGAAATTGTAGAAGGCCTTGTCGCTTCCGGGATGGGTGACCGTCACCGACTTGAACACTTCCGCCGCTCGCTCCCACTCCCCCCGCTCCGCTAGACCGATCCCTTCCTCGAATTCCGGGATGTCGCTGTCCTTCAGCAGACTGACCCGTACCATCTCCCGGTACGGAGCGATCTTTTTCATGAAATCGCTTGCCACGATCTCGCGGGCCGAGGCGAGGAGTCCGTCGGGGTCGATCCGATCCGGCTCGCGGTCGTGCCCGTACGTCTTCGCCTCTGCGGTGCGGTCAAACCGCTTCGACGTGATCACCCGCCCGGTCGCGATGTTCGTCAGTTGGAGGTTCGACGAGATCGTCGCGGTCCCGTAGCGCGTGTTCGACACATGCTTGTGGCCGTTCTTGTCGACCGACGGATCCCTCTTCATCTTCTCTTCGTACTTGTAGATGGTCACGCGGCCGGCGACCATGACCGCCGCTCCCACGAGTCCGCCAACCTTTCCCCCATGCACCGAGTCAGCATACCCTGCGCGCGTGAGGTCCTGTTCGCGAAGAAGGTCATTGAGATGCTGGCGATCGAGAACCTCGAACCGTCCCGAGTTGACGAGGGCGTTCAGGAGGTCGTCGGCAAGGTCCTGCCCGGCACGGCCCGTGATTGTCCCGACCGCGATCTTGTTGTACCCCTTCAGGTTGATTTCGGCCGGACGAGTCACAGGGACAAGCATGCTCGTTGACCCACAGCCAATGAGAAGTGAGAGGGAGAGTGTGACGATCATCGACAGAAACATCATCGGCCTCATGGCGT
>PEWR01000062.1 GCA_002779395.1 Ignavibacteriales bacterium CG07_land_8_20_14_0_80_59_12 | reverse complement strand
AGTAGGAAATGCCGGTCCACTTGTGCTCTGCCCGCGCGCGGAGAGACACAGCTTGCACGGTACTGTCCGGAACGGTCAGGATCGCAGAGTACTGGCGCCATCCGTTCGTCGTCGAGTCGGTGATCCCGAACATGTAGTCACCCCCGCCGACTTCGTTCCATCCATTCCCGTCCTCCCACATCTTGTTGTGCCACGTCCACGTGAACCCGATCGCGTATTGCGGGTCGGCGAGCTGGGCTATATCCATTCCGTTCGCCTTCACCCAGGCACTCACCACGTACTGCTTCCCCTTGCTGTTCGCAGGTATCGGTATCGTCTCCGTAAACACCACCGCTTCATTCTGGTCCCGCCCGACGTTCCCCACAATCTTCAACGAGTAGTTCCCCAAGTGCTTGTCCTCCGTCGTCACACCCGTCCCGCCGAAGTCCGACAACCCGTCGTTCCCGCCGATCGGACCGATCCAGTACTGCCACCCCTGGTCCACGTCCACGAACCCGTCCCAGTTCTGGCCCGCCCACGCACCAGCACGGCCTATGAAGATGAACGTATCAAACCATACCGTCCCCGTCGCGTTCGGGCCCGCCTCCGCCGACATCTTCATCTTGTACGCATCCACCGGAAGGTTCAACGACGCCACACCGTTCGTGTCCGCGTACCAGTCCCGGCTCGCCGCGCTCTGATCCACGTTCAACGCAAACGGCACTCCGTCGATCAAGGCACCGGTCGTGTCGTAGAACCAAGCCTTGATCTGCCACCGGCCGTTGTCGTCCGTCGGGTTCGTGTTCACACCGCTCGTCTTCACCCACGCCCCGACCTTGATGTCAACCCCCTTCGAAATGTTCTCCACCCAGTACCGCACGTTGTTCGCCGAAATCCAACGCGCCATCGCACCCGTCTGCGCCTTCACAATCTTCAACGAGTGCGTCCCTCCCTTCACCTGATCCGTCGCCCACGTCAACACGGCTCCGCTCGTCCCCGCCTCCGCTGTCCAGAACGACGGCTTCCCACTCTCGAACCCGCCGTTGGGGATCAAGCTCGTCTGCGCATTCGCCGCAACGGCGAGGCAGAGAAGAAGAACCACGGCTCCAATCGGCACCCACCATTGTCCAGTCCTCATTGTTGTTCCCCTTTCCAATGAAACAAGATGTTTGACACGGTCACCCATTGCCTGGATGATCCCTACGCTCCTGCGATCGATTGTGAAGGTGCACCACCTCCTCTCAGACGAGCGTTCAGAAACCGTCGCAATGTACTTCGTGATGGCATGGAATCAGTACCTCCAACCTTCAGTGCAGCGAGGGCGCCTGCGGCGTTCCCTTCCGTGAGAATCCGCGCCAGAGTCTCCCTGTTGGGACGGGATTGTCCGGCGAGGAGAGCAAGCGATGCCGCGCTGAAAGCGTCCCCGCAGCCGGTTGTGTCACGCGTGTGTACCTTAAAAGCTGGACAGTGGAGCACCCCGTCGCGATCGATCGCCCAGCTTCCCTTCGCGCCGTCGGTAACAAGCAACAAGATCGCCCCGCGCTTCAAGATGGAGTTCGCGCCGCTCACGAGCGTGCGGCGTCGAGTCAGGAGGCGGAGCTCGTCAGCATTGAGCCGCACGACGTCGGCATGCCCGACGAGACTCTCGAACGTGCGGCGGAGATGCACGATTCCGTCGAAAAGCGAGAGCCGGACGTTGGGATCAAAGAACCGGAGCATCCCCCGTCGTCCCGCGGTGCGGAGGAGCCGCTCGAACCCTTGAATCCCCCGGCCTTGGGAGAAAGGAATCGTCCCAAAGGCAAGTGCCTGCGGCGATTCTTTGAAGACCCGTCTGAGAAGAGCCGGCGAAATTGCGTTCTCGGCCGCCGGTCCGGACGGAACAAATTCGAAGCGGCGTTCGCGCCGCGCATCATGGGAAACAATCGCAGTCCGCGTCGGCACACCGCAGACCTTCTCCAGAAATGAAGCGACCCCGAGCGTTCTCATCGACGATTCGATCAATCGCCCGTACCAGTCATTCCCAACGCAGCCGGCGAAGCACGCGTCCACCCCGAGGCGAGTCAGGCCGACGGCGAGATTCACCGGCGCACCGCCCACGCGCACATCGAGGACGCGCCCGCGAACGATCAGGTCGATGATCGCCTCGCCGATGCAGACGACGCGCGCCCTCACACGGTGCCTCCCATTCGGAACACGACCTTCCCGTACCTTCCCGCGGCCGCAGCCTCAAACGCTTCTTCGAACTCCGCCAACCGAAAGAACCGGATGTCGACCGCCTGGTAATCAATGGCTCCCGTCGCGAGGAGATCGATCGCGCGCTGGAGGGTAAACGGATTGACATAGGATCCGACGATCGTCAGTTCCTTCGAGTAGATCTCGTTCGGAGAGACGGCCGCGGTCGCTCCGATCGGTGCCACGCCGAACTGGAGGACTCTCCCTCCGCGCCGTACGAACCGGATTGCATCCACAAACCCGCCGGTGGTTCCCGACGCCTCGATGACCAGATCAAACCTTCCCTCCGCAGCGGGCTCGATGGGGCTCGCCCCAAAGCGCGCGGCTCTCGATCGGCGGTCGGGATTTGGTTCGGACACCGCAAGGTCCCCCGCCCATCCTCTGAGGAGCTGGACGAAGAAGAGGCCGATCGCGCCGGCACCCACGAGGGCAACGCGTTCGCCGGCGCGCGGCCGCGCCAGATCAATGCCGTGGAGCACACAGGAAAGAGGTTCGACGAGCGCCAACCCCTGCCAGGGAAACCCCTTCGGCACGAGATAGGTCTGGCGTTGAGGAACAAGGCAGTAGTCACTCATTCCTCCATCGCGGTCGACACCGATGGCTGAGAGATTTTCACAAAGGTTGATCCGTCCCGCGCGGCACTGCGGACAGGCGTGGCAGACGATGTTCGGATCGACCACCGCGCGATCGCCTGACGCAAGACCACTGACGTTGCGCCCGACATCGCTCACCGTCCCCCCGAACTCGTGGCCGAGGACGAGGGGAAGGTGAACCCGCGATTCGCCCTTGACAATATGGAGATCCGTCCCGCATACGCCGCACGCTGCGACGCGGATAACAACCTCGTCCGGCTCCGGGGCGGGCGGTTCCCCCTCCACACGGGAGAGGTGTCGTGCCTCGCTCAGCCATAGCCGTTCCATCGGTCACGTTCTCCCGGGCCTGCTGCTCGATTCACGGACGATCAACTCCGGATCGATGAGCGTGTTCGTGACCGCGGTGCTGCCCTTCTCGATCACGGCGAGGAGGACCTTCAGGGCCTGAGCGCCGAGTTCCTCCTTCGGGACATGAACGGAGGTGAGCCGCGGGTCGATGTGGAAGCAAAGATCGATGTTGTCGAATCCGACGAGAGATACGTTCAGAGGAATGTGGATGCCAGATTCCTTGAGTGCGCGGAGCGCACCGATTGCCATGGCGTCGTTACAGGCGAAGAGTGCGGTGAACGGTTCCTTTGTCCGCAGGAGGTTCCGCGTCCCGTTGTAGCCATCGGCCGTTCCCGTTCCCGGTTCGTCGGCACGGATCAACCGCTCATCGACGACGATCCCTCGTTCGCGGAACGCCTCTCGGTACCCGATGAGGCGAGACGCGATGGAGGGATGGCCTGCGTCACCGCCGAGAAAGGCAATGCGCCGGTGGCCGAGCGAGAGAAGATGTTCGGTCGCGAGGAATCCCCCGCGGACGTTGTCGACATTGATGACGGGAAGTCGGACGGTCTTGAAGCCGTAGTCGACGACGACGGCGGGGATGCCCCGTTCGACGAGCTCCGCGGCGTAGCGATCCCCCATCCGTCCGGCGCAGATGACACCGTCGACGCTCTGTTCGGTGATGAAGCGGGGAAGGGCGTTGGCGCGGTAGGAGAAGGGGACGGTGGTGAGGAGGATATAGTAGTCGTGTTGGCGGGCTTCGAACTCAGTGCCGAGGAGGACTTTCGTGTAGAAGGGTTCGACCTTGGAGAAGTGTTCCTGGGCGACAATGAAGCCAATGTTGCCGGTTGATTTTCCGACGAGGGCGCGGGCGGACCGGTTCGGGACGTAGTCGAGTTCCTCGACTGCGCGGAGGACCTTGCGCCGGAGCTCGGCGCTGACGTAGCCTTTGCTATTGAGAACGAGGGAGGCAGTGCTGACGGCGACGCCAGCGCGGCGGGCTACATCCTTAATGGTTGATCGTCTGGGCTTCATGAAACGTTATGCCATGAACAAGGCGAATTCGCGCCGGTTCAGCGGTGTTTTCAGCCCAATATCGAAACGTTTCGATACACAACACAAAACAGCCCTCGTGTCCTCCCTCCACCTTCAACCCCCCACCCCGAGACAGAACAGAGCGTACACAAGGTGAACTAATATAACCAATCCCTCCGTCTCTGTCAAGTCCCCAGCCCGCTCCCACGCTTATCTAAACTCAATCTCGATCTGACTTCCCTCATCCTTCCAGGGACCTTCAACTGTGAGAACGACGGCACCTTCCCCCCTCGAGACCGTGAGCCGATTACCAGCGTCCGATCCGTCCACCCTCACGCGATGCGCCGCGGAGGGCGACACGACAACAACCGCGCCGCCCGTCGCGACTCCACCTTTCGTGCCGACAAGGAACTTCCGTTTCTTCCCGTCGTATCGGATCTCCCCGAGTCCGACGGTCGCTGAGGCGACGTACGGCTTCGCTGGCACACCCCGCTCCAGGACGATCGACCGGGGTGCGCCGCTCACAACCGCCGCATGCGCCTCCCTGCCGTCGACGAGAATCCGCCGAAGCCACGGCCCCCTCCCTCGCCATCTCACGTGTGTCCGTTCCCCATCAACCATGAGGTCGAACGCAGACTCCTCGAGTCCGCGACCTGCATGAGGATCGAACCAGATTCCCTCCGCCTCCTCCCTCACCCCACAGAGATGGTAGAGCGCGTAGAGGTACAGTCCTCCGGCCCAGAGAAAGGTCGGCTTGTCAATCCTTCCATACTCGTCCGCGTGCGGATCCGCGTACCGATACTCATAGAACGAGGGCTGTCCCCGTGGGCTTCGTTCGACCCCCTCGAGGGTCAAGTAGTTTCGAAGTGCGCGGTATGCCTCGTCCAACTCGCCGACGTTCATCAGCCCCACCGCGTACCACACATTTCCGTGCGGCCACACGCCGCCGTTGGCGTACTCATAGGGCCCTCCCGCCTCGTTCCCGTTGAAACGGTAGCGGCTGATGAGCGTGTCGAAGTCGGCCGGCATCACGTTCCGAATGCCGAGCTTCCCATCGAGTAGCTCCCGTCGTGCGGACTTCAGAAGTTCGTTCGACTTCTCACGATCGATGACGTTGAACACCGCCGCGACGAGTGAGCCCATGTAGTAGTGCCGGTCCGGTACCACGGTATCGATCGTGTTGAACAGATACCCTTCCTTCTCAGACCAGAGACGACCGACGAGCGCGTTGCGAATTCGATCGGCGAGCCGCCGGCACGGCTCACCATGGATCGCGGCATCCACCGGACGGCCGAGCCGTTCCGCGACGTACGCGAACTCCTCGAGGGTCCTCACCATGAGAGAGCTCGTGAACGCCCGCGCCCCGTACACCCTCCCAATATCCCACCAGTCCGGCCGGAAGGCATACATCACTCCGTCGACTCCGAGGTTCTCCGAAGCGAGCGCGAGGCTTTTCGCCATGAGGGGAAAGATGGAACGGATGGTTTCGATGTCCCCGCTGTGCCGGAGGTATGAGCCGGCGACGATGATGAACCAGAAGTGATTCCAGTTGTCCGGCCCGCACGGCTCCGTGACGTAGCGATCGTCGCGCCAGTAGTAGGCGTGAGGGAGTACCGAGTCGGCGCCGCTCAGTGAGCGAAGATAGAGGAGATCGCGGCGGACCCGTCCTGTGTCGAAGAGGACCGCGCCGAGATCAGTGAGGAGGAGGTCATGCGTGAAAAAGAAATTGTATTCCGCGGGGCACGGCATCGGCACCAACTCGCCGCGGAGGTAGTGCCTGGCCGTCGCGAGGATGGCGCGCGACCAGGCCGCCGTGTGCATCAACGACGCGTCGCGTACACGGACACTCGGATCGTCGAGCGCGGCACCGCGCGCCGTTCGCTCGAACCGTTCGGCACTGGACTCCCAGCCCGCAAGCGTCCGCCTCAGGACGTCGCCGAGTTCTCCGCCGCGGCACGAGCCGATCAACAGAACGATCTTCGCCCGCGCCCCAGGCCGGAGAGTCCGCTCGGCTTCCAGATGAGCCGTCGGGTTCCGAACACCTCTCCACACCGCAGCGGTTTCCCGAGGAACACCCCGCCTGATCGATGAGGCCTCGGCGAAAAAGACAGCTGCGGAGTCGGTGTCCCGGCGGTCGAACCGTGCGGCGACGACACGTCCTCCAGCCATGACCGCCACGAGAGCACTGTCGCAGAAGGCGTAGGTCTGGCACGTTCTCACGGTCATGGCGAGGGTCGCCGAAACCCTGTAGCGCTTCACGTGACCCGCCTGGTTTGCGAGTTCGATTTCGCAGACCATGACCGGAAGGTCATCGCAGAACCGGTAGCTGACGCTGACACCTCCCCCCTTCGAACCGAATCGGGCCGAAAAGGGAGTCCAACGGTATCCCCATCCCTCCGCGCCGATCGTGTCAACGCGCCCCTCCGATTCGACGACGAGGCGGAACGGCCGCGACTCGTCCCGGCGCCAGTAGTCGGTGCTCAGATCAATGCTGTTGGCAACCGGGTAGTAGAAACTGATCCGGCTCGGAAGCGGCCGGCTGTGATGAAACTCGGCACCGACGTAGTGTCCGCCGATCTCGACCTGGCCGTATCCTTTGGTGAACGCCGCCGAGAGTCCGTCCCCCCTCGCGGGTGACGCCGCTGTGAGGAACAGGGCAAACCCGATGGTCCAAACCGCACCGTGTCTCATAACGCTCCTCCCTTAGTATCTGAGATACCTCGCACGCACTGGGACAAAGGCGGATTGCGCCGCATCGAACAGGGTGAAAATTTCCTCGGGCTTCTTCCCTGCGTCAGCCATCGTTCGTAGGAGAGGCGATCGGGCGAGTTTGTCGATGTACGGCGTCCCTCCTCCCCAGCCCTCCCAAGTTACTCAACGGCGACCCTTTTCTCAAGTGCCCGCATTGCCTCATTAGTAATCGATTCAAATTGGGGTCGT
>PEWR01000103.1 GCA_002779395.1 Ignavibacteriales bacterium CG07_land_8_20_14_0_80_59_12 | reverse complement strand
CGGACACGGCAATGGTCTTCCAGAGTTTTGCCCTCCTCCCGTGGCTTACCGTGTACGAGAACATTGCTATCGGGCTCCAGTCGAGCAGCACTGAAGAAGGGGAGATCAAGTCGCGAGTCAGAAAGGCGATCGACATCATCGGACTTGAGGGATTTGAGGAAGCGTATCCGAAGGAGCTCTCCGGAGGGATGAAGCAGCGGGTCGGCATCGCGCGCGCACTGGTCGTCCAGCCCGAGCTCCTCTGCATGGATGAACCGTTCAGCGGACTCGACGTCCTCACGGCCGAGAACCTGAGGGGAGAAGTCATCAAGGTGTGGCTCGACAGGAAGGCGGAGATCCGGAGCATTCTCATCGTGACGCACAACATCTCGGAGGCGGTGTTCCTTGCCAACAGGATCGTCGTCCTTGGCTCGAATCCCGGCCGCGTCCGGGTCATCATCAACAATGAACTCCCATTTCCGCGCGACACACACTCGACCGGCTTCCTCGCAATGGTCGACAGGATTCACGACATTATCACCAACGCGATACTGCCAGACGAGGCCGAGGTCCCTGCCCCGGAAATTCATCGAGCCCCTCCGCGGGTCGAGCCGCTTCCAAATACCGGTGTAAGCGAGATCGTCGGACTGCTCGAAGTCCTTGACGATCAGAGCGGGCAGGTCGACATCTTTGACCTCGCTGTCCACATCGGAAAGGACTTCGGGACTGTGATCGCCGTCGCGAAGGCTGCGGAGATGCTTGACTTCGTCGATACGCCGAAGCACACCGTTGTATTCACGGACCTCGGCAAAAAGTTTGTGAAGGTTGATGTGAACGAGAGGAAGAATATTTTCAACGAGCAGCTCCGGAAGCTCCGCGTTTTCCAGATCATTCTTTCGATGCTTTCGAACGCTGAGAATCGAGAGCTTGACGAAGATATCGTCATTGAGGAGCTTGTGCTCGTTCTGCCGACAGAAAACCCCGAACGGCTCTTCGACACAGCCATCGCGTGGGGACGCTACGCCGAGCTCATCGGCTACAACGCTGACGAACACACTGTGTATCTCGACACGGGAGAGGAGAGGGATTAGCCGAAGGAGTGAAACCGCGAATCGGACGGAAAAGGCGGAAAAGCACAAGAAGCCACACCTTTGCCGGCAAGATTCCTATCCATCCTCTTTTCGTGCTTCTATCGTGTCATTCACGGCTGCGTTTTCTTGTACTATCTCTGAGTCTTACTGTTGCTTATCCATCATTTTTCGCGTAATCCGTGGTTCCATGTTGCATGATGAACACTCCCCCATTCCATCGCGGCGATATCGTTGAGCTTGAGGTTCGTTCTTTTGCTTTTGAAGGGAAAAGCGTCGCCCGGGTGAATGATTTCGTTGTCTTCGTCACGAAAGCGGTCCCGGGCGACCGTGTCCGGGCCCGCATCGTCACGGCCAAGCGCACGTTTGCCGAAGCCGTCGCCATCGAAGTCCTCGAGGCTTCGGAGCACCGTATTACTCCGCGTTGTCCGCACTTCGGCATCTGCGGCGGGTGCAAATGGCAGCATGTCAGTTACGAAGAGCAGCTCGCGTTGAAGCGTCAGAACGTTGTCGACTCCTTCGAGCGTATCGGTGGATTCCGCGGCGTCGAAGTCAGGCCGGCTCTTGGCTCAATCGACCCGTACTTCTACCGCAACAAGATGGAGTTCTCGTTTTCCGACCGGGCCTGGCTTACGGAAGCAGACCTCGGCCGCGAGGTTCAGAGCCCATCCTTTGTCCTCGGCCTTCATCCAGCGGAGCGGTTTGACAAAGTCCTCGACATCAACGAGTGCTTTCTTCAGTCGCCAGTGAGCAATCATATCCTGAGCGTGACCCGCCGCTTCTTCCAGGAGCGGAACGTTTCTGTCTACTCAAACAAAGAGCATGAGGGGCATCTCAGATATCTTGTTATCAGGGAAGGAAAGAAGACCGGCGACAGGATGGTGAACCTCGTCACGCTCGACGATCGACCGAAGCTGCTTGGCGAATATGCTGAGGCCTTGCTTGCGGGAGTTCCTCAGATCACGACGATCGTGAACAGCATCAATACGCGGCGGGCGCAGATCGCAGTTGGGGAACGGGAGAGGGTGCCCTACGGCCCCGGCACGATCACCGAAGAACTTGGCGGATTGAAGTTCCGAATCTCGGCGAACTCATTCTTCCAGACGAACACGCTTCAGACCGAAGTCTTGTATGAGACAGCCGTGAGGCTTGCAGAGTTGAACGGTAATGATGTTGTCTACGACCTTTACTCCGGCACCGGCACGATCGGGATCTTCGTAGCACCTCGTGTTTCCCGTGTTATCGGGATTGAGCTTGTTGCGAGCGCGGTTGCCGATGCACGCGAGAACGCACGTTTCAACGGCGTCACGAACTGCGACTTCCTCGAAGGAGATCTGCTTGACCTGTTGGCGAGGTCAACCGGCTGGATGAAGACATCTCCGAAGCCGACCGTCCTCATCATCGACCCGCCGCGGAGCGGAATGCATCCCGATGCAGTCACCACCGCCGCGCAAATGGGGGTGGACAGGCTTGTCTATGTTGGCTGCAACCCGGCGACGCAGGCGCGCGATGTGAAGATTCTCGCGGAGCTCGGATATCAGATCGAAGTCCTCCAGCCCGTCGACATGTTCCCCCACACTTACCACGTGGAGAATGTGGCGTTCCTTCGTCGTAAATGACCTTCCCGGTCCGGCCGTCATTCTGAGGAGGTCCACCCACGGCAGGCCGACCTGTCTGCGTGCAGCCACGCACAGGCAGGCGTGGAAATCCCCTCAGGACAAGAGTAAGAGAGCGGCATAGGAGGTTCTGTATTGTTTGAGAACAGTGGGCTTCCCACGCTCGCTCGCCTTGCGGCGACCTCGCTCGGAATGGCACTCGGAGGTGAGTTCGATTCACGGCTTATTCTCCACCGCCACGGCCTTCCCCAGCTCGATCACCGCGTAGTATCCCTTCCCCGCCGGTCCGCAGTTGATCACCTGCGTCTTTCCTATCACATCCTTTCCGCGTCCTTCGTGGATGTGTCCGCAGATTGTGACATCGGGCTGGTATTTCTCGATGAACTCGCGCACCGCCGTACTTCCCGCATGCCTCGCGAGGAATGACCTGTCGACGTTCGTATTGTGGGGAGGAGCATGTGGGACAAACACTTTTCGTTCCGCTTCTGCAATGTCCTTCCAGCCGGCTACGGCCCGCCGCATAATTTCATCTTCGCAGATTTCGTTCGGCGTGTGAAGCGGAGAGAGCGGTGCCCCGGAAACACCGAAGAAGCCGATCCTGTCGATGATCACTCCGCGGCCGTTGATCGAGACGCTGAGGCGCACAAGTACGTCGTCCAGGGCCGGCAGATCCATGTTCCCGCAGACAGCGAGGACCGGTTTGCCGAACGACTTCAGCCGCTTGATCACATCTTCTGCATCCCTCGGGCTTCCGACTGTCGTAAGGTCACCGCTCGTAACCAGCACATCGCCGGCAGTTTCCTGCGAGAGGATTTCTTCAACCTTTCTGTACGACCCGTGAATGTCCGATAGGGCAATAATGCGCATAGCCGCTCCTCTTCGTGGATGGAGATGGGCCACACCTGGGAGGTGGAGCCCATCTCTCCCTCATCGCTCATCGCTCCTCGATCCTCCAGTACTCGCCGCCTCCCCCTTCGCGCGCCATCAAGTGATGGTCGACGAGGCCGCGGCGCAGTTTGGCGGTGTCCTTGCTGAACCGGGAGAGGATTTCGTTCACCCGTTTCTCGCTGTAACGGACGCCCGGCTTGAACGACTGCACGACATGCCGCAGGATTACCAGGAACTTCTTCTCCTGTGCAGGAAACTCCTTGATCTTCCCGTCCGGACCCGTGAACGTGGCGAGCACTTTCCGGTCGAAGGAGTCAAGGTCAACATCCGCCGCCAGCTCTGGCAGGTCCTCCTTGTGGAGGAGGCGCTTTGCCATTGAGCTCAGAACATCCATCTGGAGTGAATAGACACTGTAGTACCCGTCCGCCCGGGCAGATACCAGGCCCGCCTTCGACAGCCGTCTGAGATGATGCGATACCGTTGATACACCTACCCCCAGGAGCGCACCGAGCTGCTCCACGGTGTACGGTTGCTTCGCAAGTAATCCGATGATCTTCAGCCGGTTCGCATCCGCCAAAGCCCTCAGCAGGTTAAGAAGTTCCTCAGAATGGTTTTCGATCGCCATTTGTTCACCTGTAAAACTAATTAGACTGTTGTAGAATTAATATAACATACTTTCACTTTCGTGTCAAGACCTCTCTCGGTGAGCCCCTCTACAGGGAAAAGAGAGCGCCCTGGTGCCAGAGACTCCTGCATTCAGCAAGAGAAGCAATGGTGGGGAGTGGCAGCCTCGACCGGCACCCATTCTTCGAGTCGCGGGACTGCTCCGTTGACGCGTCTCTGGCGGACCTCCCCGCGATGACGCAGGAGAGACTCCGCGTCACTTCGTTGCAAGGTATAGAATCGAGATGCCGAAGGTCTGGGGTTTCCAGGCGGCTTCGCGGAAGCCGGATTCTTTCAGAAGGGCGATGAACTCCTCGGGAGACGGGAAGTTGCCGACCGATTTCGGAAGGTATGTATAGGCAAACGAACTGCGGGAGAAGATCCTTCCGACCAATGGAAGGAGATAGTTGAAGTAAAGAAAGTACAACTGCCTCACGACGGGCATCCGCGGCTGTGAGAATTCAAGGACAAGGAATTTCCCTCCTGGCTTCAAGACCCGGAAGACTTCCTCGAGACCTCTTTGAATGTCTGCAAAGTTACGCACACCGTACGCCACCATCGCTGCATCGAATCGCTCAGCAGGAAATGGAAGGTCCTCGACTCCTGCTTGCACCGGCATGACTGGAGTGCGCACTCCGTCGAACTTCTCCCGTCCGCGAATGAGCATTTCACGAGAGACATCAACACCAACCACGAGGGACGGGCGACCTTTCAGAGCACTCAACGCAAGGTCGCCGGTGCCCGCGGCGATATCGAGGATGCACGCTCCCGGTGCGACGCCGAGCCTTCGGATCCCCTCTCGCCGCCAACGCCTGTCCATCCCGGCGCTGAGCAGATGATTGAGAAAATCATACCGGTGTGCGATTGAATCGAACATTGCACGGATGCTCGAGCGCGAACGGGGAGCCCTAGGGTCGAAGGAAGGAGAGAACTGATGATCGCGCATGTGATTATTTTGCGTCACGGGATGGAGCATTTGCTGAACGGCTGGTTCCCTCTGAGACAACAAGCAGGGGCAATTCGCGAATTGCCCCTGCAGTCAGGATTGCTCGTTTGCCCTTCTTGGCTTCAAAGGCGATTCGCGAATCGCCCCTACACGTGATGGACGCACTCGGAGTCGAGTACGATCATCATCGCACCGTCAACGATGCGCCGAGCGTCAACACGGGCTGATCCGCAAGCGTGTAGTCAATACTGACGTCGAAGATGACGATCTTCACGCTTGCACCGATCGCATAGCGCATCTTGTTTTGCCCCTCGAGGTCATAGTGCAGAGCGAGGTTCGGCAACTGATAGCTGTACGTGTAGTCAAGTGTCATCTTCGACGACTCAGCCCCGACCCCACCGTAGAGCGTGAAGAACTCGAATTTCTTGCTTGCGATCAACCCGTACACGTAGGCGTCAGCAGTGACAAGCGATCCGCCCTGCTTGTTCTTCAAGAGAAGGTGCTGATATGAACCGTGCAGCGCGACATCGAGCGGCAGGACCGGGAAGTACTGGCTGAGACTGTGCTTGAGCCCGATGCCGTAAAAGCTCACCTCGCCGACGTTCGCGTTGAACCGCACGGGGGGGACATATCGGACGAGCGCTTCCGTCCCCATGATCAACCCCACACTCGCTTGCGGGACGGCGATTGAGAGCGTGCGCTGGTCTACCCCGTCGGGAAACTGGAACGGATTGCCGGCTTGGATGGCGGTCCCTACTCCTCCGAAGACTGTCGCCGTCTGCACCGGCGAACCGGACGGCGGATATCCCATGAACGTGAGCTTGTCCGACGGAATCAATGCAAACATGACTCGAACGCCAACGTCGATTCCAAGAAAATCGTGAACTCGTGCAGTGTGGTACAGTCCGGAATTGAGGTCCGCTCCGAACGCATCGACAAGCGGCTGGAGGTACCCTTTGTTTTTGTCGGAGATATTCGTGACCTGGTCGCTGACCGTCTGTGCGTACATCGGCACGCAGAGAAGAGCTAGAATCGTTGCACAAATCATGAAGCGTTTCATTTCGTCCCTCCGTAATCGGTTCAACGAAGATTGCGCGCCTTCAACACCTCGGACGCCACATCCGGTACGTTCGAAACTACTCCGTCAGTGCCAAGATCAAGCGCCATGTTGATGTGCTCCGGGGTATCAAGGCCGTACACAATGACCTTCAGGCCATTGTCCTGTGCGTTCTTCACAATCCGTTCCGACGCTTCACGGCGGCTGCAGATGAACGCTTCTGCCCCCGCCAGCCGCGCCAGCTCTGCCGGTTTCTTCCCCATGTCGCGCGGAAACGCGTAAAGGACACCGGTCTCTATCGCTGGAAAAAGGCTCTTCATTCGCCCGACGGCCCCATGGTGAAACGACGAGACAAGCACACGCGTTTCGAGATGCCGCCGCACGATGAGTTCGCCGAGCAGCCGTTCGATGAGATCGACGCCATCGCGCACCGCGTCGGATTTTATCTCAACATTGACCAGCGTCGGCTCCGGAAGCGCATCGAACACTTCGGCGAGCTCCGGGATGCGCTCCTCTCCGAACGAATGCGCAAACCACGAGCCGGCATCCAACTGCTTCAGCGCAGCGAGAGTGTGGTCACGGACTGCACCGTGGCCGTTCGTGGTCCGCTCGAGTGTGGCATCGTGAATAACAACGATGTGCCTGTCCTTCGAAAGGTGGACGTCGAGCTCGACCATGTCCACCGGCACTTCCAGTGCAAGTCTGAAGGACACGAGCGTGTTCTCCGGCGCTTTTGACGGGAAGCCGCGGTGACCGATGAGAAGAACCCGCTTCTCCGCCTTCGGAGCACCTTCCGTCATTTCCGTCCATCCACCGGCAACCCGCGGAGGATCGAGCTGATCCGCTCGCGGACCACTTCAATCGAACCGAGTCCATCCACGGATTTCAGCAGCCCCTGCGCGGCATAATGGTCCCGGACGGGAGCCGTTGACTGCTGGTAAACCGCAAGCCGGTTCCTCACAACCTCCGGCCTGTCATCATCACGCTGGTACAGCTCGCCGCCGCACTTCGGGCATGCACCGCCGGGAGCCCGTGAAAGATCGCCGTTTGTCAGGATTGCACCGCACTTCCGGCACGTGAGCCGGCCGCTCAGCCGGCGGACAATCTCATTCTCGTCAGCTTGAAGATCAATCACTGCATCGAGCTTGATACCGATCTCTCGCAGGATTCCATCAAGTGTCTGGGCCTGCGGGACAGTCCTGGGAAAGCCGTCGAGAATGAACCCGCCCGCACATCTCGACGATGCGAGGACTTCGCGGACGATCCCGATCATGACACTGTCAGGCACGAGCTCACCACGGTTCATGTATGCCTTTGCCTCGACACCAAGCGGGGTTTTCTCACAAATCGCCTCGCGAAGGATGTCGCCTGTGGAGATCTGGAAAATGTTATGCTCGTCAACGATGAACTTTGCCTGTGTTCCTTTGCCCACACCCGGCGGGCCGAAGAGTATGACTCTCATGCAATCCTCATAGGAGTAGATCCGGCCACGGTTGACATGAAAGAAGAAACGCAATCGGGTTTCAGTTCACACCCGCCGACAGGCCGCGCAAGCATCGCCCTTTCGAGAGACCGATTCGCACAAGCGGCGGTTGTGTCCTTATTCTTGGTCTTTTCCTTTGTCACAATTTCTATTCGCGCAACTTTCGTGCCGTTCTCGCATCATCCGTGATTACTTCTGCCTCCTACTGTTGATGCATTGACGAGAGCCGGGCTATCGCGTTGCGCGCCGCGCGCTTCACGCGGCCGTCAAGCTCCGTCCTTTCCGATTCCTCAAGCGGGTGCAGTGCCCTCGTGTCCCCGGCGGCAGCGAGTGCATCCATCGCCGCCGTTCGCACCCAGATGTACGGGTCACGAAGCAGCGCGATGAGCCGGTCGATGATCTCCTCCGACTTTTCACCGTAGCGTCCAATGCGTTGAACAGCGAGAATGCGGAGTCCGTTGGGCTTTCCGTATCCCGTATAAGACTCCAAAATAGGCAAAACCCGCGGATCATGCAATTCAGCGAGACCGTTCAGCGCAGCAGTACGAATCACGTCAGAGTACGAATCGCGTGAGAGTCCCTCCGACAGAATCTCGAATGCATGTGTGAAATCCGCCTTCGCGAATGACTCCAGCGCGCTTGCAGCGACATAGTAGCTTGAGTCGTTCTCGAACGCGCCCCGCAGCACTTCGATCACGTCGGACCCGCGGAACTCTCCGAGCGCAGAGAGCGCGGCACGCCGAACCTGTGACGAGGAATCGCGGGCCGCGCGGAAAAGAGCGTCTTTCGCCGCAGGGAGCGGCGTGAGCTTCGCAAGCCCACGGCACGCTTCGACACGAACCGCTGCGAACAGATCACCGGTCGCAGAGGAGACGAGTGCGTCGACTGCTTCCTTCTCCTGCTTCGGCGAGAGATTCCTTGAGAGGGTGCGAATCGCTTCCACCCGTTCAAGCGGCGTCCCGTGCGCCCGTTGGTAGAGCCATTCGTCCTTCGATTTTTCAAACGTCAGCTTCTTAAGAATCCAGTCCCCTTTGTCGAAGATCACATTGCGCGGCTTTGAGGAACACGGGAACGTGAATTCCTCCTCTTCCCTACTCACCGTGATCTGGCGGACGACCGGCCCCGTTTCCTTTGTCACTTCGACGTCGACCGGCATGGTGAAAAGGGGTGTCCCATCGTCGACCCGCTGAACCTGCCGGACCACGAGGTGAAGCTTCTTCTCGCTCGGATCCCACCGTTTTGTGACGTCGTACTCCGGATACCCCGCCCTGTAGAGCCACTCATCGAAGAACCACCAGAGGTTTTCCCCTGTCGCCTCTTCAACCGCAAGCTTTAGATCGTTCGTTTCAACATTCCGGAATGCGTGCGCACGCGCGTAGCACCTGAGGGACTTCCAGAAAAGCTCGTCACCGAGGACGAAGCGGAGCATGTGGAGGACGGACGCCCCCTTCTGATAGATCTGAAGGCCAAAAACATCGGTCGGGTCCGTGTACCCGCGCCAGACGACAGGCCTCCGGTTGCTGCCGGCATCGCCGGTGATGACACTCCTCATGATGCCGGCCACTTGCTGTTGGAAGGCGTCCTCACCGGACTCCTCCTCCGTCCAGAGGGCACCGAAGTAGGTTGCAAACCCTTCATTCAACCAGGCGCTGGCCCAGTCGCAGCATGTGAGAAGGTCCCCCCACCACTGGTGCGCAAGCTCGTGAGCGACGAGCCCCTCGCTGTTGACATCCAGCTGTGCACGCCCGTCGTGGATCGTCCCGTCGGTAAGCGTGGTTGCCGACACGTTCTCCATTCCTCCGTAGACGAAATCATGAACGATGGTCTGGTCGTACTTCGCCCAGGGATAGTCGTACCCGATCGCGCGCGAGAAGAATCGTATCATGTCGGGTGTCTTCCGGAAGGATCGCGGCGCGTTTGCTGCGTCCGCCGGATAGACAATGTAGTCGACGGGGATCGAACAGCAGGAATCTCTCAGCACGATGTAGTCCCCCGCCGCGACTGAAATGAGGTACGAGGACACCGGTTTCTCGAGGAGCCAGTGGTAGGTCTTCGTCCGTGCTTCTCTGTTCTCCGCGGCACCGAGGAGCCGTCCGTTCGAGACGGCATACTGTGTATCAGGGACGGTGATGAACACCTCGCTCGTAGCCTTGTCGTTGGGATAGTCGTAGCAAGGGAACCAGAAATGGTTGTCGTCCACCGCCCCCTGTGACCAGACCTGCCATGGCTTGTCCGGATAGGCGGAGTCGGGCTGGATGAAATAGAGTCCCTTCCTCGGCTTCGCCCTGTACGAGACGATGACGCTGAGCGTGTCGGATGGTGTGTAGTCACGCCCGAGGTCAATGGCAAGGCTTTCCTCCGCGGGATCGTAGTCGAACGTCAGCGGTGTGCCTGCAGGCATGACAACCCTGTCGATCGTCATCTCGGCCGCATCGAGTACCAGGGATCTGAACTCGCTGCGGAGTGGGACGAACCGGATTGTAACGGAGCCCCTAACGTTGCGCATATGCTCATCCGGTTTCACATCAAGACGATAGTGGATGACGTGGTACGTGCGTGATCGCGCATGATGTCCGGGATCATCCCCGTAGGAGAATCCGGGCCGCGTGAAGAGAACCAGGCCTGTGAGGAAACCGGCAAAGA
>PEWR01000136.1:19250-19794 GCA_002779395.1 Ignavibacteriales bacterium CG07_land_8_20_14_0_80_59_12 | reverse complement strand
GACAGCGGCCAGGTATCCCGGCCGTCCTCATCATTTTCGTCCATGCCTGTTTCCAGCCCCAGGGCGTCGGCCGCAATCCGCTCGTTGATCTTGTCAAGCATCTCTTTGGTAAACCGCTTGCGGAAAGTGACCAGCAGGCTGTGGTCAAACGGTTCCTCCGGACGGTATGCCTGGTAACCGATGAAGTACTGCATGTAGGCGTTTTCCTGGATCTGAGCTACGGTCTCCCGGTCGGTCAAACCTAAATACTCCTGGATGTAGAGCGCTCCAAACGCCACACCCGCCGGGATGGCCCGGCACCCTTTGTCACTACCGCTGAGTGTCTCTTCATACAACTCTTCTATGTACTCCCACGGAAACAGTTCCCTCTTCTGTACCCAACGGTTATGTGGGTCCATCCTGCCCCCGAACGGCAGGCCGAATTCGAATTTCAGCTGCGGGTCTTCAATTGTGGTTTTTTTATACAATGGGGATCTCCAGGTGCAAGGGTTTTGGATGGTTTTGCTTGTTTTCTGTGCACATGAACCTATTTTATTAATATATA
>PEWR01000136.1:0-19180 GCA_002779395.1 Ignavibacteriales bacterium CG07_land_8_20_14_0_80_59_12 | reverse complement strand
CGATGCCGGCTCGCCTTGGATTACCGAACTCTGAGAGCGGCGTCTTCTTGATGAGCCCCCGTTCGGTCACCATGACGACGTACCGCTTGTCGTCGAACTGGTCGATGCTCACAAACGCGTTGATCCGTTCGTCCTTCTCCTTCTCGAGAAGATTTACGATGGACCGGCCGCGGGACGCTCGTCCCGACTCTGGCACCTCGAACACCTTCAGCCAGTAGCACCGCCCCCTGTCAGTGAAGAAGAGGATATAGTTGTGCGTTGAGGCGATGAACATGTGCTCGAGGAAATCGTCCTCATCCGTCGTCGCCCCCGTGATCCCCTTGCCGCCGCGCGACTGGCGGCGGTAGCCCGAAACCGGGAAGCGCTTGATGAAGCCGTTGTAACTGATCGTGATGACGACATTCTCCTCTGCGATCATGTCCTCGATGCTGAACTCCTTCACGTCGTACACCACCTCGGTGCGGCGCTCGTCGCCATACTTCTTCTTCAAATCAAGAAGCTCCTCCTTGAGGATCTGCATCTGGAGCTGCTTGCTCTTGAGGATGGCGCGGAGCCGTTCGATGAGCTTGATCGTCTCGCGGTACTCCTGCTCGATCTTCTTCCGCTCCAGTCCGGTGAGGCGCTGCAGCCGCATGTCAAGGATCGCCTTCGCCTGGATCTCCGACAGCTTGAACTTCTTCATGAGGCCGGTCTTCGCGGTCTCGACGTCCTTCGACTTCTTGATGAGCGCAATGACGGCGTCGATGTTGTCGAGTGCGATGATGTAGCCTTCGAGGACGTGGGCCCGCTTCTCGGCCTCGGCGAGCTCGTACTTCGACCGCCGGACGATGACGTTGTTCCGGTGCTCGATGAAGTGCTGCATCATCTCGCGGAGGGTGAGGACCTTCGGGCGGCCGCCGACGAGCGCAAGCATAATGACGCCGAATGTGGTCTGCATCTGGGTGTGCTTGTAGAGGTTGTTCAGCACGACCTTTGCGTTCGCGTCGCGCTTCAGCTCGATGACGACACGGAGACCGTCGCGGTCGGACTCGTCGCGGATATTGGAGATATCCTCGAGCTTCTTGTCACGCACGAGGTCGGCGATCTTCTCGATGAGGTTCGCCTTGTTCACCTGGTACGGGAGCTCGGAGATGATGATGTTCTGCCGGTCGTTCTTTGTCGTCTCGATGTTTGCGCGTGCACGAACAACGATCCGCCCGCGCCCGGTGAGGTACGCCTCGCGTACTCCTTCGTACCCGTAGATGATGCCCCCGGTGGGGAAGTCGGGGGCTGTAATGAGCTTGAGGAGCTTCTTCTCCTCAACCCCGGGGTCGTTGATGATGGCAACGAGACCGTCGACAACCTCAGAAAGATTGTGCGGCGGAATGTTCGTCGCCATGCCGACGGCAATGCCGGTGGCGCCGTTCACAAGAAGGTTCGGCAGGAGGGAGGGGAGGACCGTCGGCTCCTTGAGGGATTCATCGAAATTCGGGACAAAGTCGACCGTGTCCTTCTCAAGGTCTTTCAGCATCTCCTCCGCAAGACGCGAGAGACGCGCCTCGGTGTACCGCATCGCGGCAGGGGAGTCGCCGTCTACGGAGCCGAAGTTCCCCTGACCGTCGACAAGCGGGTAGCGCATCGAGAAGTCCTGCGCCATGCGGACCATCGTGTCGTACACCGCGCTGTCGCCGTGCGGATGGTACTTGCCGAGCACTTCGCCGACGATACGCGCGCTCTTCTTGTACGGCCTGTTGCTCGCAAGCCCGAGATCGGACATGCCGAAGAGGACACGCCGATGCACCGGCTTGAGGCCGTCGCGAACATCCGGAAGCGCGCGAGAGACAATGACCGACATCGCATAGTCGATGTACGATCCCTTCATCTCGTCTTCTATGTCGACCGGAATTACAGTCTCTCGGAGTAATGCCATGAACGAAGTTCTCCTGTGATACGGAAGACAGAATCACCCTCCGCTTCCTCCCCTTGAAAGTCATTGCGAGGAGCGAAGCGACGAAGCAAGCCCTATGTTTTCAAATAAACGCAGACTGACTCTGACCGTCCTCACCACTTCTCCTCAGGGGATTGCTTCGAGCCCTCCGGGCTCTCGCAATGACCCTTCGGTTTTGGAAGGACAACTCACTCAATGCTCATACGGCCGGGCGGGGAGGTGCTCCCTGCAGTAAACTGGGCGGATGCCGTCGGGGATGAACGGGACTCTCACTGCGACACCGCACACGGAGCAGACCGCATCAAAGAGCGGCCGCTCGACCCATTCCATCTCCTGCGGCTCGTACACCAGCCGGACCTCCTCAGTGAACGTGTCGATCCAGACCTGCGGGAAGTCCGATGCTTCCATCAGAGCTGGGGCACAGCTGTGCCGGAATGCCGCGATCATCATGCGGAGCCCGAGCTGTTTCACCGCCCTCACGAGCCGGACGAAGTCACCGTCGCCGCTCACGAGAATCGCGATATCGAACGCGCGGTTGTGTGCGAGTGTGAGGATGTCGACCGCGATCGCGACGTCAATTCCTTTCTCGCGGTACCTGACCCCCCCGGCCTGCGGGTCGTAGAGGGTGCTGAGTTCCAGCACCGTGAGCTCGAACTTCATCTCACGGAGCCGTTCGAAGAGCTTCTCCTGCTTGACCGCTTGCTCTTCGTCGACAGGGGAGACAGCCCGGGAGCCGTAATAGTATCTCCGGATCAGCCGGAAGTCGGGATCAAGGCCGATGAGATAGTGAACAAGTTTGTTGTAGTCAATTCTGTAACTTGGATCGTACGTCCTGATTGAGTGAAAGAGATACGACCCATCAACGAAAATCATTACGCGGTCTGCCATGGCTGTAACCCTTTCGAGAGTGTAATGTAGTTTGACTATTCAATAATGGATTCAGGGCTTCCGTTCTCGCGTCATCGCGAGGTCCGTCCCTTGCCTGTCCGTCCCCCCTCTCAAATGTCCAGGTTGCGGACGTACTTTGCGTTCTTTTCAATGAACTCACGCCGCGGCTCGACGTCGTCCCCCATGAGGATAGAGAACGTCCGATCAGAACCCCCCTCACTCTCAACCGAAACCTGCAGCACGGTCCGGGTCTCGGGGTTCATCGTCGTCGACCACAGTTGCTCGGGGTTCATCTCGCCGAGGCCTTTGAACCGTGAGATGACTATCCCATCCACCATCGTGCCGCCTTCGGCGCCGCCGGCGTTTTCGGCGATTTCTTTGCCTCCGTCGCCGGACTTGCCGCGCTTTTCCGCGCGGAGCTTCTTGAGAAGGTCAACCCGCTCGTCCTCGTCGTACGCGTAGTACTCCACCTTCCCTTTCTTCAACTTGTAGAGCGGCGGCTGTGCAATGTATACATGCCCGAGGTCGATAAGTCCCTTCATGTGCCGGTAGAAGAGCGTGAGGAGAAGCGTTCGAATGTGAGATCCGTCAACATCGGCATCAGTCATGATGATGATCTTCCCGTACCGGACCTTTGCCGGGTCAAAGTCATCGCCGATGCCCGCGCCGATAGCTGTGAAGATCGCGCGGATCTCCTCGTTCTCGAGGATTTTGTGAAGGCGTGCCTTTTCGACGTTTAGAATCTTCCCCTTGATGGGCAAAATTGCCTGGAACCGCCGGTCCCGCCCCTGCTTCGCGCTTCCGCCTGCCGAATCGCCCTCCACGATGTAGATCTCTGCGTGTTCCGGGTTTGTGATGGAGCAGTCCGCCAGCTTCCCCGGAAGGTTCGAGCTCTCGAGTGCGTTCTTCCTTCTCGTAAGGTCGCGTGCCTTCCGCGCAGCCTCCCGCGCCTCTGCGGCGCGTGCGCACCTCTCGATGATCTTCTTCGCGTCGCCGGGGTTCTCCTCGAGCCATCGGTTGAGCTGATCGCCGACGATTGACTCGACGATGCTCTTCACCTCGCTGTTGCCGAGCTTCGTCTTCGTCTGTCCCTCGAACTGCGGGTCCGGTACCTTCACGCTCAGAACGGCGGTGAGTCCCTCACGGAAGTCATCGCCGGTGAGCTGGATGTTGTCCTTGACGAGGTTGTTCTTCGACGTGTAGTTGTTGAGCGCACGGGTGAGTGCCGAACGGAACCCGACGAGGTGCGTCCCGCCTTCGTGCGTGTTGATGTTGTTGACGTATGTAAACGAGTTGTCGCTGAACCCTTCATTGTATTGAAGAGCCGCTTCGACCTGCACGTTCTCTGCAGCGCCGGAGATGTAGATCGGCGACCTGGTGATACTCGGGCGTATGGCGTCGATGTACTTCACGAACTCCACGAGACCGCCGGAGAAGTGGAACGTTTCCTCTTCCTTCGACCGCAGGTCGGAGGCCCTGATCGTGATGGACGGATTGAGGTACGCGAGCTCGCGCATCCGCTCGCAAAGCGTGTCAAGCTTGAAATTCCGAGCCTTGAAGATCGTCGAGTCTGGAAGGAACCGCAGCTTCGTCCCGGTGCGGTCCGATGTCCCGATCGCCTTGACCTGTGTGACGGGCTCTCCCTTCCTGTATTTCTGGTAGTACGTCTTCCCGTCGCGGTAGACTTCCACCTCGAGCTCTTCGGAGAGGGCGTTGACGACTGAAACGCCGACGCCGTGAAGTCCGCCCGACACCTTGTACGAGTTCTTGTCGAACTTCCCGCCGGCGTGAAGGACGGTCATGACAACCTCGAGCGCAGACCGCTTCTCGGTCGGGTGCTCATCGGTCGGAATGCCGCGGCCGTCGTCGCTCACGGTGACCGAGCCGTCCTTATTGATGGTGACGTCGATGTTCGTCGCGAAGCCGGCAACCGCTTCGTCGATGCTGTTGTCCACGACCTCGTAGACGAGGTGGTGAAGGCCGCGGCTGCTCACATCGCCGATGTACATGGCTGGCCGCCGGCGCACCGCCTCGAGCCCCTTCAGGACGGTGATGGATTTCGCAGAGTACTCCTGCGCACCGTTCGTCGGCTTCCGCGTCTTTACCTGCTTTGTCGCCTTCTCTCTCACTTCAGCCTTCGTTGCGCTCTGTTTTTTCATTCCTCTCACTGAAAACGGATATCCTTGATGGTCCCGCGCGGGGTGCGGGAGCAGATCTTCTTGATGATCTCACGCTTCCGGAGCGCGAGCTCGTTCCGCCAGGCGCTCGATTTCACCCTCACGAAGAGGATGCCGTTGTCGATCCGCTCGGCCTCGCTCACACGTGCGAGCGTCTCACCGACGATCTCGCCCCACTGCGTGAGGACGTCGTACTGCTTCAGCCGCCGGTTAAGACCGAGGTCGCGGAACAGCTTCTCAAGCACGTTCCCGATCTGCTTCGGGTTCGACCGTGCGCGCCTTGATGCCGCCATTGACGATCTCAAATTCCTTCATTTCGACCCTGGCCGGGAGCTTCTCGAGGAACCTCCCATCGGTCGCCGTGACGAACGCCTGCCCGAGCGAGCAGACCGTATCGATAAGCGCCTTCGACCTGCGATCGTCGAGCTCGACGATCACGTCGTCGAAGAGCACGATCGGCGTCTCCTGGAGTCGTTCCCGGAGGTAGACAAACTCTGCAACCTTCAACGCGACGAGAAACGTCTTGTGCTGCCCGCGTGACGCGTACTGTCGCACCTCAAGATCGTTGAGGAGGAAGACAAGCTCATCGAGATGCGGCCCGGCCCCCGTGCGCCCGAGCGCAGTATCACGGTAGAGACCGTCGCGAAGCTTCGACCGGAACGCGTCTTGAATCTCCTCGCGCGGAGCGCCCTCCGCGACGCAGATCGACGGCGCGTAGCGGAGCGCCGGATGCTCGCCCCCCTCGGCGATCTGCCGGTACGAGTCCTCGACGTACGGCTGAAACTCCGTCAGGAACCTCAGCCGCCGGTCTATGATCCGTGCGCCGATAGTGCTGAGCTGCTCGTCCCAGGGCTCGAGAAGCTCCGTCCCGACTGAGCGCCGCTCGCGCATGTCAAACAAGATCCTGTTCCTGTTCCGCAATGTTCGGCGGTATGCGACAAGGTCCTCGAGGTACGAACGCCGTGCCTGCGAGAGGAGGACATCGAGGAACCGGCGGCGGGCAGACGGCAAGCCGAGCGTGATCTGTTCATGGTCGGAGGCGAGGACGACCGCGGGGTGAATCCCGATGAACGACGCGAACGAATCGACCGGTGTCCGGTTCATCTGGAGGGTCTTCTTCCCCTCTGCCCGCCGGTAGCGAATCTCCACACTGCTCGGTGCACCGAGATCCGACCGGAACTCCCCCGCCACGTGAAACTCTTCCTCCCCCAGTGTGACGACAGTGATATCGTTCTGCGCCGTGAAGCTCTTCGTGAGGCAGAGGTAGGCAATCGCCTCGAGAATGCTTGTCTTGCCCTGACCGTTGTCTCCGATGAAGGCGTTGAACTGGGCCGGGAATTCCAGAGCGGTGCTGCGGTGGTTTCGGAAATTCTTAAGAACCAGTGACTGAAGAATCATTCGCTCTGTGCTGCCATCTCAACTGTTCAGCCGGATGGGCATGACGAGCATGAGGATGTCCTCGCTGCCCGCCCGATCGGCTTCATCTTCTTGCGGAGCGGCAGCGACGTGCGGCTTGACGACGGCAGCGCGCGTCGGAGTGCTGAGCTGGAAAACCACCCGGTCCGATTCAAGGTGGTTCAGAAGATCCTCGACGTACCTCGCGTTGAATCCAATCTCAAGAGGCTCACCTTCGTACTCACACTGGAGCGTCTCTCGTGCGCCGCCGCCGAAGTCCACGTCCTCGGCGGAGACTTGGAGAAGCGGTGCGCCCTGCGGAGCAATCTGCAAGCGGATCTGCCGCGTAATGGAGCTCGCGTAGAGCGCGACGCGCCGGACCGACGCAAGAATTCCGGCGCGGCTCACGATGAGCCGCTTTGTATTGTCGAGGGGAATGACGCTCTCGTAGTTCGGGTAGTTCTCCTCGATGAGGCGCGAGATGAGAACACTCGGGCCCATGTCAAACCGGATGTGCGACTGCCCGATGCTCACGCCGGTCGTTTCCTTTCTCTCTCCCTTCCCGGGTGCTGACTCGGTTCCGTGGAGAAGGAGGTTCAACGCCTTCGAGGGAATGATAACATCCCGGTCGGTCCCGGCACCGATGCCTGTCCGAACAACCTTTACGAGACGATGACCGTCCGTGGCGACTGCCCGGACCTCGTTCGAACGGAGCTGGAGCAGGACCCCCAACATGGCGGGCCGGAGCTCATCGGTGCTGACTGCGAACGACGTCTTTGCTGCAAGACCGCGGAGGACATTAGATTCGATTGAGAACTGCACCGGCTTATCGCCTGTCCGGAACTCGGCAGGAGCCGGGAACTCCTCGCTCAGTTCCCCAGTGAGCTGGTATTCACCGGACTCTGTGAGGATGACAATCTTGTTTGTTGCGAGGTCGGCCGAGAAGGAAAGGGGGATATCCGGCAGGGCGCGGACCGTGTCCGAGAGACGCCGCGCGGGGGCGGCAATCTTCCCGAGCTCAATCGAGCCGTCACCGGTAAGGGGGAGGGACACCGAGGCAGTGATTTCCAGATCGGTCGCGGTCAGCTTCAAAGTATTGACGCCGCTCTCGTCCCGTGAGACATCGATGAGGATATGCTCAAGGATCGGCATGGCGGACCTGGAGGGAACCACGCCGCCGAGCCGTGCGAGCGCTCTCTGGAGATCACTGCTGAGAATGCTGAATTTCATGGTGCCTCCGGTTTCTGGCGGTAAGACTTCCGGGATTAGTTCGTCCGGGATGAAGCGGGCGCCTTCCCCATGGAGATTCTTGTTAAACCACTCATTTATTAATTTACGAAATCCGAGCTTCACATTCAAATGAAGAAAAGACCAAATCTGCCCCAAAGCGGTCAATCCTGTTTGTTTCCCCTTTTTCCAGGGGCTCGCGGATCCCGCTTTCCGTTACTGGGATTGGCTCGCGGCTCTTCGACGATGGCGCCGTGTTGTCCCCAATATCGGGAGTAAACGGCCGCGAATGCTCACACGAGGCGCCGGAACCGGCTTGCTGCGATGGGACCCCTTCCGCAGTCGCACCGGAGGACATCGGGACGGGTTGCAATGACTGGTTGAAAACGCTATATTGCAATGTTAGGAACTGATACATTTCGCGATAGGAGTATGTAGAATGAGGAAGGGGATCCACCCGGATTACAGGCTTGCGACAGTCACATGCGTGTGCGGAAACACGTTTCAGACCCGGTCCACCCGGCCCGGGACGATAAAGCTCGAAATTTGCTCCGCTTGCCATCCATACTTCACCGGCAAACAGAAACTCGTTGACTCCGCCGGCCGCGTCGAGAAGTATATGAGGAAGTACGCGAAGAAAGTGCCTGCCGAGCAGCCCAAAGCCTGAGTGAATTTCTTCACACAACCGGACGTCGCAAGCGTTCGGTTTTTTTTGTCCATCTACAACTAACAGTGCGAAGGAGGCTCCAGCAATGCTCGTTATCGTGAAGGAAACGTATGACGACATGAGCAAGGAAGCTGCCAAAGTCGTGGCAGACCGGCTCCGAAAGAAACCCAACCTCGTTCTCGGGCTCGCGACAGGAAGCACTCCGCTCGGACTCTACAAAGAGCTGATCCGTATGCATAAGGAAGAGGGACTCGACTTCTCGAAGGTCACGACATTCAACCTCGATGAGTACATCGGCCTCCCGCCTTCCCACGACCAGAGCTACCACTGCTTCATGCACGAAAACCTCTTCAAGCACATCAACATCGATGCACGGTTCGTTCATGTCCCGCACGGCATGGCGGACGATATCGATGCGTTCTGCGTCTGGTATGAAGAGGAAATGAAGAAGGCCGGAGGGATCGATCTCCAGATCCTCGGCATCGGAGCGAACGGACACATCGCATTCAACGAGCCGGGTTCCTCCCTCGGGTCCCGCACCCGCATCAAGACCCTCACGAAGAAGACGATCGACGACAACGCGCGGTTCTTTGCGAAGAAGGAGGAGGTCCCCCGCTTCGCGATCACGATGGGTATCGGGACGATCATGGACGCGAAGGAGGTCATTCTTCTCGCGAGTAAGGCAAGCAAGGCCGAGGCCGTGAAGGCGGCCGTCGAAGGACCGATAACCGCCATGGTGCCGGCGTCCATGCTCCAGATGCATCGCAAGGCAATCGTCATCGTTGACAAGGATGCAGGCTCCAAGCTTGGAGCCGAGTTTGAGAATTACGGGTAGCAGCCTCCCGTACAGGCCGGTGGATCGCCTTCTTTTCGGCAGCTGAACTGAACCCCTCACGAACGAAGAGGAGTACATGAATGGCTGAGAGCATCTGCATTTTCGAAGGCATTTACTACTCGCGGCTTCTTCCGCTCGTCTACCTGCGCCCTGCCTACGACCTGCGGTGCGGGATCTCGACGCTCCGCGAGAAGATCGAACGATGCTACCCCGGCGTCCCCGTGTTACTCCACTGCCGAGGTTATCTCGAGGACCTTGTCCGTGAACAGAATCCGGGAGTCGCCGTCAACGAGATCGGCGTGAAGAGCTGCCTCTTCATCAACGGGCGCGTCATCGCCGACGCGAACTTCGCTGAGCAGGTCCCGCTTGAGGGCGGGGACACGCTCTATGTGCACGATGACACCATCATCGCCGCGCGTGTGAGCGGAAGCAAGCTTGAAAACCTCCGGCGTGCCCTTTCGGATATCTTCACGCTGGCCGACTTTACCGGCCTCGTGAAGAAGGATGTGGAGGTTCGTGTCATTTCCTACCCGTGGGACCTCATCAAGTACAACGGAGAACAGATTGCGTCGGATTTCCGCGTGCTCGCCGGAGGGCCGAAGGACCCGAAGGTCAAAGGGAGGGTCTATGAAGGGGCACACCTTCTCAACGGTGAGGCGATCTTCGTCGGCGAGGGGGCAAGCGTGAAGCCCGGCGTTGTGCTCGACGCCGAAGAGGGACCGATCTATATCGGGAAGAACGCGAAGATCTTCCCAAACGCTGTCATCGAAGGACCTGCATACGTCGGTGACGGGACGCTCATCAAGGTCGGAGCGAAGATCTACGAAGGGACCAGCATCGGACCGATGTGCAAAGTCGGCGGCGAGGTCGAGGAATCGATCATCCACTCATACTCGAACAAGCAGCACGACGGGTTCCTCGGCCATTCCTACCTCGGCATGTGGGTCAACCTCGGGGCCGATACCAACAACAGCGACCTCAAGAACAACTACGGCAGCGTCAAGGTCACGATCGACGGGGAACTGGTTGACAGCGGCTCCATGTTTGTTGGATTGACAATGGGGGATCATTCGAAGAGCGCCGTCAACTCCATGTTCAACACCGGGACGGTGGTGGGCGTATCGAGCAACGTGTTCGGCGAGGGGTTCCCTCCAAAGTACATTCCTTCGTTCGCGTGGGGAGGGGCCGAAGCACTCACGACCTATGACCTTGACAAAAGCCTCGAAGTGGCGCGGCGGGTCATGGCGCGGCGAAAGGTCTCGATGTCGGATGTGGAGGAGAGAGTCTTCCGAAAGGTGTTCGATCTAACGGTGGATGAGCGGCGGAAGCGCGGCTTCCCGTACTGAGCATCCTTCGATAGTCCATTCGCGCGGTTCTTTTGAAGGAGCGTCCCCGGTGCGGCGGATGCTCCTTTCTTTTTCGGGTTCCCTGTACTATTCTCCTTTCAGGATCGCCATGCAATCTAACAGCCAGGAGCTCTTCTACAGCGGACCACGCGGCAAGGCGGTGAAAATCCTCAACCGCGTCGACCGCATGGACGCATACCTCGACAAGGTCCTCGACTTCGAGCTCAAATCGGACGACCTTAACGATGCAGACCGCCGGCTCCTTGCGGAACTCGTCCACGGTGTCCTCCGGTGGAAGGGGAAGCTCGACTACGTCCTCAATGGATTCTACCACGGCAACTTCACGAACGCCGAGACGAACGTGAAGAACGCGATGCGGGTCGGCCTCTACCAGGTGTTCTTCCTCCAGCGTGTCCCGCCGTATGCCGCCGTTGACGAGGCGGTGGAGTTCATCAAGAAGCTCCGCGGCGAAAAGTCGGCCGGGGTTGTGAACGGTGTTCTCCGCAGTATCCTGCGGACGAAGGACGGGATTCACTATCCCGACGCGAAGGAGGCACCCGTCTACTACCTTTCCGTCATGCTCTCGCACCCTGCATGGATGGTGAAGCGCTGGTACGAGCGGTTTGGTTTCGATGAAGCATCGAAGCTTCTGGCGAAGAACAACGAGCGCCCGCCCCTCACCATCCGGGTCAACACGGCAAAGATCGCCGCAGAGGAGCTTGAGAAGAAACTGACCGGGGTGGGCATCGAGTTCGAGAGGTCCAACCTTGTCCCGTCATATCTCCGCGTCCATCTTCCTCCCGGAATCCATGGCATGGCCGACCTCGACCTTTTCAGGGATGGGCTTTTTACGATTCAGGATGAGAGCACCGCATTCCCCGTCCTCCTCCTGAACCCGGGACCGGGTCAACGTGTCATCGATCTAGCAGCCGCACCGGGAGGGAAGACGGCATTCATCGCGGAGTTGATGAAAGGCGAGGGAGAGGTGATCGCAGTCGACCGGTACGAAACGAAGCTCAAACTCCTGGCGGAGACTTGCGAGCGGCTTGGTGCGAGGAACGTCCGGTGCGTGACGGCGGATGCCGCAACGCTGGACGTGGAGCCCGCTGACGGTGTGATCCTCGATGCTCCGTGCTCGGGCCTCGGCGTCCTGCGGAAGAAGCCCGACTCTAAATGGAAGCGAGAGCCGGAGGACATTGCGAAGCTCGCATCCATTCAGCGTGGCCTGCTCGACAACGCTGCAAAGCTTGTGAAATCGGGAGGAATCCTCGTCTACAGCACATGCACCATCGAGCCCGAAGAGAACCTCCAACAGGTGGGCTTGTTTCTTGAGCGGCATCCAGAGTTCTCAGTCGACGACCCGTCGCCGTTCGTCCCGAGGGCGGTCCTCAGCAAGGACGGCCGGTATGTGGAGACGCTCCCGCACATCCACGACATGGACGGCTCGTTTGCTGTTCGCCTGAAGAGAGTTTAGCCGCGGATGACGGACAAATGAAACCACGGCTGACACAAAAAGGCACGGAGGATCACGGATGAGAATCTGAAGAAACAGAAGAATCGCTGGTCGCATTTGGCATGAGACTCTAATTCGTGCCTTTTCGTGTTTCTTTCGTGTCATTCGTGGTTGCATCGTGTTCTTCATTTTGATTCTTTTTTGCCGTTTGGATATATTGAATGATATTGGTCGACGGGATTCGCAGGGCAGGTTTCAATGGAGCAGCATCATGAAAGACGCAGGTCGAAGAAGTATCGACTCATTCTTGTTCCGGAAAACGGTGGGGCGGATTCGACCAGGAGCTTTCTCCTCCATCCCCTCGCGCTCATCGGCGGCGGTATGGTTCTGTTCTTTCTCACTGCTCTCATTGTTATAGCTCTCCTGGCCTACACGCCCGTTGGAACCCTTGTCCCCATTCCGACATCGCAGATCGAGCGCCATTACCAGCGCCAGATCCAGGAGCTTGAGGAGCGCCTGCAGACGCTCGCTGAATCTGTTAATCGAATTCAGGAGTACAACGCGAAGCTGCGCAAGGTGATGGGCGAGCCCGTTGAGCCGTCCGATCGTCCCGCGAATGGCGTGCGCACCTCTGACAGGGAACAGGCGATCACGCCCGGGTTCGGTTCGAATCAGCCTGAAGCGTCGATAAGAGAACCGGGCCGCAGTCCCGCTTCGGAACGCGCTCCGCGCGCAGAGCAGTCCGCGGCCGAGCCCCAAGGCATCGCGGCTCGCCCCGTGATCAGTACGATTCCTCTTTCGCAGCCGGTTGGCGGATATATTACGCAGAGGTTCCTACCATCGTCGGGCCACCTCGGCATCGACGTCGCTGCGGCACGGGGAACCATCGTGACCGCTGCGGCCGACGGGACCGTTCTCTTTGCCGGGTGGACGTACGATGAGGGGAACGTCGTGATCATTTCACATCCTGGGGACATGGTCACGTTTTACAAGCACAATGAATCGCTGCTTGTCCGGACCGGCGAGACCGTGAGGCGCGGCAGGGCAATCGCCCAGCTTGGCGACTCGGGCCGCACGAGTATGGGGCCGCATCTCCATTTTGAAGTCTGGGTCAATGGACACCCTGTTGATCCCGCAACGTATGTTCTACGGTACCGCTAATCTTCCAGGGAAGACGACATGGGACGCACGAATTCTTCAGATGAACTGAACTTGATCGCGCAGGGGACGACCATCGAGGGGAAGGTTAACGCTGTAGGGGGATTCAGGATCGATGGGAAGTTCAACGGCGACCTTACCGTGAACGAATCCGTCGTCGTCGGCGGGTCGGGCGACATTGACGGGACGCTCGTTGCCAAGAACGCGACTGTCGGCGGGAAGTTCACGGGGACCTTGAAAGTGGCCGGCAAACTGGTGCTCCAGCCTGGCGCGCGCGTCCACGGTGATATCACGGCCGCCGTCCTCGTCGTCGATGAAGGTGCGATGTTCGACGGCAGCTGCAAGATGTCGGCTGAGCCGGGTGCAGCACCCGTCGATATTCCGGCGGAGAACACGCCGGAGAGAAAGCTCCGGAAGCACGGATAAGTCGACCGGTGGTCGCTCCTCCGAAATCGAAGCATGCGAAGATCCTCGGCGACGCCGCCCGCTCGTACCGGGAACTTGCTCCCTACATGGGGCTCGGCACAATGCTCGCCGGCACGATCGTCTTTTTCTTTCTCATCGGTCGGTGGGTTGACGCGCAATTCGGAACCGACCCGACCTTCACGATCGTGGGAACCGTCATCGGTGTCATCGGCGGCTTCTATAACTTTCTGAGAACGGTCCTCGCGCTCTCGAAAAGACAATCGGCACGGATGAAGAAGGACGCATGATGCGCTCGTCACTTCGGTTTCCCGTGGCAGCCCTCGGCGTCGTCGCCGGGGCGCTCGCCCTCTCGCTCTATCCTGCATACATCTGGGGGAAAACGGACGCGCTTGTCGCAGTCCTGGCAGGAGGGCTCATCGCGGTCGCAAACGGGACGGCGGGGTTCCTGTCGATTGCCTACGCCTTCGAGAAGCCGAATGCGGTCTTCATCAAGGTCATTGTCGGGGGCATGGGGATCCGCCTCTTCATCCTCGCGGGGATCGTCTTTGTTCTCCTGAAGGTGTTCGAACTGAATGTCGTCGCGTTCACGGCGTCGCTCTTCTTCTTCTACTTCCTCGCGGCGCTGATCGAGATCGTCTTCATGAACCGCACGGCGGCGGCGCGGAATTCTGCAGCGCCCCCAGCTGGAATCCATTGATGGAAATTCCGCTACCGTTCACGTAGAGAGATCAGTATGGCGCCTGCGTTACTCGGCCACCATGTTCTCGCGTTTCTCTCCGCCGCTTCTCCCGGGCAGGCTGCGGCCGCACCCGCTCATAGTACCGAAGGCGGCAACAACTGGATGATCGAGTACCTCTCGGATTCCCACACCCTGGAGATCCAGCCGTTCGGCGCGATCAACCTCCCGCAGTTCCCGCCGGTCCGCTTCCTCGGGATGACGATCGATCTCTCGCTGACAAAGGACCTCGTCTTCCTCTGGCTTGCCGCCTTCATCGTCACGCTCGCACTTATTCTCATCGCACGGCGGAACCAGAGGAACCTCGTCCCGCGCGGATGGCAGAACGTGATCGAGGTGGTCATTGTGTTCGTCCGCGACGAGATCATCATGCCGACCGTCGGCAGGGAAGGGGTGAAGTTCCTCCCGTTCCTGCTCACGGTCTTCTTCTTCATCCTTACGTGCAACCTTCTGGGGCTCGTCCCGAACTTCTCTACGCCGACCGGGAACATCAATGTGACAGCCGGACTCGCGCTTATCGCGTTCATCGTTATTCAGGGGGCCGGTATTGCAAAGTACGGGCTTGCGGGCTACTTCAGAGGGCTCGTGCCGCCCGGTGTCCCGGTATTCGTCATCCCCGTCATGGCGGTCGTCGAGTTCATCGGCCTTTTCACGAAGCCCTTTGCCCTCACCGTGCGTCTGTTCGCGAACATGACGGCGGGACACATCGTCATTTTCTCGCTCGTCGGACTCATTTTCCTGTTCAAGACAGTTGCCGTCGCGCCGGTCTCCATTGCGTTTGCGCTTTTCATCTACTTCATGGAAATCATGATTGGCGTCATTCAGGCATACATTTTCACAATACTTACGTCGCTCTTCATCGGACTTGCTGTCCATCAGGAGCACTGAGCGAGCACTCACACCTACGGAAACGGAGGAATCAATGCTGCCACAGGGATTGGCGTACCTCGCCGCTGGATTCGGAGCTGCGCTTGCCGTCGTCGGCGCTGCGTTTGGAATTGGAAAACTCGCAACCGCGACGATGGAAGCGAGCGGGCGCCAGCCTGAGATTGCCGGTGATGTGCGGACCTCGATGATCATCTCCGCCGCCCTCATCGAAGGCGTGACGCTGTTTGCGGAAGTCATCTGCATCATCCTCGCGATCAAGTAATTGCTCCAACGGGACACCAAATGCTCTTAGAACTCAACCCCGGACTTCTCATCTGGACGGGGATCACCTTTCTCCTCGTCCTCTTGATCCTGTCGAAGTTTGCGTGGAAGCCGCTCATCCGAGCGCTCTCGAAGCGCGAGGAGACCATCCGACTCTCCATCGAGCGTGCGGAAGAAGCGAAGGCGGAAGCGGAGCGCCTCCTCGCCGAGCACGCGAAACGCCTCGCGAGCACCCAGGAGGAAACGGCGCGCCTCATCCGCGACGCGCGTGCGGACGCCGAGACGATGAAAAACGACATCGTCGAGAAGGCGAATGCGAACGCCCGACGGATGCTCGACGCGGCGAAGGAGGAGATCGACAGGAAAACCGAGCAGGCGATCGGCCAGCTCCGCGGCGAAGTGGCCGGACTCGCGATCAAGGCGGCGGAGAAGATCCTCGAAGAGACGCTCGATGAATCCCGCCAGCGCGCTCTCGTTGAGAAATTCCTCAACGAACTGCCGAAGAACTGATGAGTGAATTCAGAGTTGCCAATCGGTACGCTCTCGCCCTCATCTCGCCGGGAGAGGAAACCGCGGAACTCGAGGCGGCGACACGCGACCTCGAGCTCATCGACAACACGATCCGGTCGTCCCGCGAACTTCTCCTGCTGTTGAGAAGTCCGGTCATCCGCGTCGAGAGGAAGGACGCGGTCCTGGCCGCGCTCTTCGAGAAGCACGTTGCGCCGTCGACGATGAGATTCCTCTCACTCCTCACAGAGAAGGGGCGCGAGGGGCTTCTCCCCGACATTATCAAGCGGTTCTTCGAGTTGAAGGATGAGCGAGAGGGGATTGCGAACGTCTCGGTCCGCGTCGCTGTCCCCATCGCGAAGCAGCAGGAGAATGCGTTCATCAACAAGTTGACGTCGTGGGCCGGGAAGCATGTTAGGCTGCGCGTTGAGGTTGACCCATCGATCATTGGCGGATTCGTCGCACGGGTCGGTGACACCGTGCTCGACGCGAGCATCCGGCACCAGCTCGATCTCCTCGAGCGCTCGTTGAGCATGTCGTAGCGGAGCGAGACAGAAGGAAGAAGAGAATAGGACAAAGGATATCATTATGGCTGAAGTTCGTCCGGACGAAGTGTCAACGATACTGAGGAAGCAGCTATCGGGCTTCGAGAAGGAAGTTGATCTCTATGAAGTCGGCACCGTTCTCCAGGTCGGCGACGGCATCGTCCACATTTACGGGTTGGCGAAGGTGATGGCGAGCGAGCTCGTCGAGTTCCCGAATGGGGTATTCGGCATGGTGCTGAACCTCGAGGAGGACAACGTCGGAGCCGTTCTCTTCGGCGAGAGCACGCTCGTGAAGGAAGGGGACATCGTAAAGCGAACCGGGAGGCTCGCTTCTATGCCGGTCGGCGCAGCGATGCTCGGCCGCGTCATCAACCCGATCGGACAGCCGATTGACGGGAAAGGTCCGGTGAAGACCGACCAGCTCTCGCCGATCGAACGCAAGGCGCTCGGTGTCATCTTCCGCCAGCCGGTGAAGGAGCCGCTCCAGACGGGTCTCAAGGCGGTCGATGGAATGATCCCGATCGGCCGCGGCCAGCGCGAGCTCATCATCGGCGACCGCCAGACGGGAAAGACCGCCATCGCAGTCGATATGATCATTAACCAGAAGTTTACGCACACGAAGGAAGCGGCAGAGATCGGCATCAAGCCGATGTACTGCATCTACGTGGCGATTGGACAGAAGGGATCGACCGTTGCTCAGGTGGTGGCGAAGCTCGAAGAAACCGGGGCGATGGAGTACACGACCGTCATCGCAGCGAATGCGAGCGACCCGTCGCCACTCCTCTTTATTGCGCCGTACGCCGGCGCCGCCCTCGGCGAATACTTCCGCGACAGCGGCCGCCACGCGGTCGTGATCTATGACGACCTCTCAAAGCACGCGCAGGCGTACCGTCAGGTCTCGCTTCTCCTCCGCCGCCCGCCCGGACGCGAAGCGTATCCCGGCGATGTATTCTACCTTCACTCGCGCCTTCTCGAAAGGGCGTCGAAGCTGAGCGATGACCTCGGTGGCGGAAGCCTTACCGCGCTCCCGATCATCGAGACGCAGGCAAACGACGTCTCCGCATATATTCCGACAAACGTCATCTCGATCACGGACGGACAGATCTACCTTGAGCCCGGACTCTTCAACGCAGGCGTCCGTCCGGCTATCAACGTCGGCATCTCCGTGTCGCGTGTTGGTAGTACCGCCCAGACGAAGGCGATGAAAAAAGTCGCGGGTCGACTCCGCCTCGACCTGGCGCAGTACCGCGAGCTCGAAGCGTTTGCGAAGTTCGGCTCCGACCTCGACAAAACCACGCAGCAGCTCCTCCGCCGCGGGTCGAGGCTCGTCGAGGTCCTCAAGCAGGGGCAGTACGAGCCGCTTTCCATGGAGAAGGAAGTCGCGGTCCTCTTCGCCGGGACGAACGGCTATCTCGATGACGTCCCGCTCGAGGATATCCGACGATTCGAGGAGAAGCTCTACGATATGCTCGAGACCCGGTACCTGGATGTGCTGAAGGAGATTGCGGTGAAAAAGGATCTGTCCGACGCTCTCACCGAGAAGATGCACGCGATCCTGAAGGAATTCAAGCAGACCTTCAAGAAATCCGGCTCCTGACAATGCCGTTGGCGTGCAACCCGCGGGTCAGGAAATCGGTGCAAAGCGGCGTGCGGTTGGGTGGAAAGAGCGCCTGGTACCTGATCAGGCTCATCGTCCCGATTTCGCTGGCGGCCAACTTCCTCCAGTGGAGCGGCTATCTGACTGTTATCTCGCAGCCGCTTGCTCCCGCTATGCGAGCCCTTGGACTTCCGGGCGAGGCTTCCATTGCACTCGTTTCGGGATGGCTGGCGGGTGTGTACGGCGGCCTCGCGGCAATGACCGCGGTCCCGTTCACGGTGAAGCAGCTCAACATCTTCGCTGTCATGATGCTCGTGGGCCACAACTTCCTGGTCGAGAGCACCGTCCAGGACAGGACGGGGATGCGCTGGTGGAAGATCACGGGGCTCAGGCTGGCCGTGTCGTTCCTCCTCGCCGCTCTCCTCAACGTTCTTCTGCCGGCAGAGGGGCATGCAAAGCTCCTCTTCGGCGCAGTTCATAATCATCTGGAGCTCGGGCCGATGCTGTGGGCGTGGGCGCTCCGCGCGGCCCGTCTCATCGCGATGATCGCCGCCATTGTTCTTTCGCTCACGGTCACGATGCAGCTCCTGCGAGAGTTCGGCTGGTTCGACAGGCTCGCGGCTGCGCTCAACCCGCTCATGAAGGTCTTCGGCCTCACGAAGAACGTGTCGTTCCTCTGGGTGACGGCGAACCTCCTCGGACTTGCATACGGCGCCGGGCTTATCATGAACGAGTCGCGGAGCGGCGCGTACACGGCGGAGGAGCTGAGGGACCTCAACTCGAGCATCGGGATATCCCACTCGCTGCTTGAGGATACGATCATCTTCCTCGGGCTCGGCGCGAACCTGGTGATCCTCGTCGTGCCGCGCCTGGTCGCTACAATCGTCGTCGTTCACGTCCGTCACCTGCTTGCCCGACAGGTTGCACTTGCAGAGGGGTAAATGGCAACACTGAGGGAAATCCGGCGACGTATCGCCGGTGTTAAGGGAACACAGCAGATCACACAGGCAATGAAGATGGTCGCGACGGCGAAGCTCCGGCGTGCCCAGAACAACATCATTGCCACGCGGCCGTATGCCCGGCACCTCCGCGAGCTGATGTCACACCTCGTCACGAAAGTTGATCCTTCGCTGCACCCTCTCCTTGT
>PEWR01000073.1 GCA_002779395.1 Ignavibacteriales bacterium CG07_land_8_20_14_0_80_59_12 | reverse complement strand
CCCGGCTCCGTGAAAAACCACACATATGTCATCAGGGGAGTCGACTCCGTCGATACTGAACGCAACCCCGGCTTCGCGCTCAAAGATTCGACGGACGGGAGGATTCTTCTTGCAGGCCACGCTCTCCCCGATGAGCTGAGCCACACGGTCCCTGCGACAGAGGGTTTTAAGGTTTTCCCCGGGACACTCGAGCGGCGCCTTCGCGGGAAATCGTGGACGATCGACTCATGGGACAACAGGTGGTTTACAGGCGAGGAGCGCGGAGGCGACCTCGTGTTCGGAGGGGTGTACGTCGCCGCAGATGTGACCGGCAGCACGGTCCGGCGCAACGCCTGGCACACCGTCGAGATCCGCTTCGGCATCATGAAGAGCTGCACCGACATGAATGGAAACAGCAGATGCGACCCCGGGGAGCCGTACGAGGTCGACACGGCAAATGTGCAGACTGCACAGCGAGCGTTTTTCTACAGCGGCTACGGTTCAAACCGTTACCTCGGCTCGTTCTGGGTGCCATTCACAGCGTGGGATGTCGAGGCGAGTCCTCCCCGTCAGCTTGCCGTTGTTGTGAGAGACGTGAACGAGAATCGGCAATGGGATCTTGGGTCGGGGGGATATACATTCCCCGACAGCCTGCTAGAAAGCGTGTGGGTGCTGGATCACCCCTATACCGACGGCACCGGGTTTGACCCGCTCAGCGGCGGGAAGGATGCCATGGCGGATTCAATGAGGACATCGCCCGGGCTCTGGGTTCTGAACCTCCTGGAAGATCTGTCGTCGTCCGTGTGGCGCCAGCCGTACAGCACCGCCTGTACAATCAAGCTCGTGCCGAACCGGCTTATCTCATCGCGCGACTCCTACACATTCAACCCAACCATCCTGATGGAACCGAACAACACCACGGGGATCCCGAGCCGGCTCGCTCTCGCGCAGAACTATCCCAACCCGTTCAATTCACGGACGGTAATCTCCTTCACCGTACCGGAGTGCTCGAGGGTCGCACTCCGGGTCTACAACGTCCTCGGGCAGTTGGTGAGAACCCTAACGGACGGGGTCCGGGATCCCGGTGTGAGCATCATTGCGTGGGACGGAAAGGACAACAGCGGTGTTCAGGCATCATCCGGTGTGTACTTCTATCGGCTGGAAACGAAGAGCCTAATCTCCGCACGGAAGCTCGTCCTGTTAAAGTGACCCTCGCGGTAGATCGACGGCAACAACGAGGATCAAAGGATTCCTGATCTACTTCCTCAAGACCTACTCCGTCACGCTGGTTGTAAGCGCCGCGGTCAGCTATCTCTACAGCCTCATCGTACATGGGACCGGCGTCTTCGATTAGGCCTCAGCGTTCCGATTTGGCATCAGCTTCGGCCTGATCTTCCCCCTGATCCGGGAGATCGAGAGAAGGCAGAGGGTGAAGGGGTAGGCGCGGACAGTCGGTACGGGCCCGCCGGTTCGGCTCCACGCCGGAAAGAACGGACCGTCGCAATTGAGGACCTGAAGGCAAAGTTCAACAGCCGGGAGGAGCGGCATGCCCCGCTTCAAGCTTCTCATTGAATACGAAGGAACGCGCTACAGCGGGTGGCAGATCCAGAAGAACGCCCGCACCGTGCAGGGGGAGATCGCAGACGCCGCGCGTTCCGTTTTCAAGACGGGCGAGTTCGAGCTTTACGGCTCGGGACGCACCGACGCAGGGGTCCACGCGCTCGAGCAGGTCGCCCACCTCGATGTCAACACAGTCCTCGCACCGCACATCATACGGATGAAGCTGAACGACCAGCTTCCCGCCGACATCAACATACTCGAAGTGCAGAAGGCCCCGAAGAATTTCCTCGCGCGTCACGACGCCCTCGCGCGAAGCTATCTCTACCAGATCTCGCGCCGGCGGACAGCGTTCGGAAAGAAGTTCGTATGGTGGATCAACGACGAGCTCAACTTCCACCGCATGGCCGAGGCGTCAAAGCTCTTCACCGGCCTCAAGGATTTTCGGTCATTCAGCCGTGACAACCGGGAGGAGAAGTCGACGAAGGTGCTGGTCGAGAGGATCGAGATGAAGGAGGACGGCGCGCTCATCCTCATCCGGATCACCGGTTCGCATTTCCTCTGGAAGATGGTACGTCAGGTCGTCGGCGTCCTCGTTGAGGTTGGAAGAGGAAATATGTCAAACGTCGAGGTTGAGGCCCTCCTGAAGGCGCAGACCGGCAAGCCAGCGAAGCTCACGGCCCCTCCATCGGGCCTATTCCTCGAGAAGGTGTTCTATGAGGGGGATCAGCACGCCCTGCCTCTCCGGCCGGTCTTGAGTATTCCACTCCAATGAGAGGAGGAGCGACGATGAACCGAGGCGGCGAAAGCGCTCGGGCGCATCAAAGAGGCGCGGGCCATCGCACCGCTTTGCGCGCTCCTCAAGGACGATCGGGACAGTTGGGTACGGGAAGAATCCGCCAGTGCGCTCGGTGAGATCGGGGATTTCCGCGCAGAAGATGTATCACGCTGAAATACATCTGGGATCGAAAAAAATAGGATTTGGCGCGGGAGTTGTTTATATTGATTACGTGATCTGCGATAACGCAGCACGCCGCCGATGATGCTGATAGCATCGGAAGCGGAAACGGATGAGATGCGCTCTCCGATGATTCTCAGCTAAGGCTTTTTGGGCAAGAACTTCTTCGACCTTTCTCCGCGATAACACACCAGCCAACGCGGTCCTCGATTCAAGAACGTTCCCTTCACAGTCCAATTCAGACCCTCCGCCGATTTCCTCAAAGCGTGTTTCCCCGCACCATACTCATCTATACAGGGTGTGCCTCATGGCATTTACCAAACTTGGTCTTTCCGACCACCTTCTCCGGGGGATTCGTGCAATAGGTTACACTGCACCCACCGAAATTCAGTCACTTGCAATCCCCGCCGCACTTGCGGGAAAGGACGTCTTCGGCTGTGCCCAGACAGGTACCGGCAAGACCGCGGCATTTGTCCTTCCCATTCTTCACCGCCTCTCGGCAGGCGGCGGCTCTCGCGATCAGAAGGGAGGCGCAATCCGTGCGCTGATCGTCACGCCGACACGCGAGCTTGCGGCGCAGGCCGACGATTTCATCAAGAGCTACGGGCGTTTTCTCAATATCCGGAGCCTTACGGTCTACGGCGGTGTACCGATCGAGCCCCAGCTAAAAGCACTCCGCCGCGGCGTCGACATCGTGATTGCGACGCCGGGACGCCTCCTTGACCATGTGGAGCGCCGCAGTATCGACCTCTCGCACGTGGAAATCCTCGTCCTCGATGAAGCCGACCGGATGTTCGACATGGGTTTCATCAACGACATACGGCGCATCGTTGCGCTCGTTCCTCGCACCCGGCAGACTCTCCTTTTCTCGGCTACGATGCCGGATGAAATCAAGAAGCTTGCCGCGGGCGTTCAGAACCATCCTGCGCACGTCGAAGTAGGCAAGCGGCAGAACCCCGCCGCGGGCGTGCGTCAGCACGTCTATCGCGTCCAGCGCGACGCGAAGCTCGACCTCCTCCTCCACATCCTTGGAACCAACGAGATGGAGAGCGTTCTCGTCTTCTCACGGACGAAGCACGGTGCCGACCGGATCGCCCGAAGGCTTGAACGAAGCGGGATCGCCTCATCGGCACTTCACTCCGACCGCTCGCAGAGTCAGCGGCAGAGGGCACTCGACGGTTTCAAACGGGGAGAATTTCGGGTCCTTATCGCGACCGATATCGCGTCACGGGGAATCGACGTTGAAGGAATATCGCACGTCATCAACTTCGACACGCCCGCGTACGCCGAGGACTATATCCACCGGATCGGACGCACGGGGCGCGCCTCGGCAACCGGCGACGCATTGACGTTCGTCTCGGGAGAAGAAGAGGATTCCCTGAGGAGAATCGAGAAGTTCACGGGCCAGAGCTTCAAGCGTGAGCCGTACCCCGGATTCCACGCGCCCGCAAAGACGGCGGATAGTCGCGCCGCGCAGCACCCGGCGCAGGGCGGGAGGAACAGTCGTCAGATCTCAGGACCCGGACAGCACGACCGTGCCGTTCACCGTAGTAAGCTGGATCGATCCTTTTCCGTCACCGAGCGTGCCGGAAAGGCTCGTCCAGCTGCTGGTCCTAAGGAGGAGCTGAAGGTTGTTCACCGAGACGGTGCCGTTCGTCACCGACGCCGTTACTTCCGCTGATGAAGTCCGTGGGACGGTGAGCGTAATGTTCCCGTTCACCGAGTTCATCCAGCACGAACCGTCCACCGGCAGTGACACGCCTCCTGTGAGGTTGCCGTTTGTCACCTCGGTGGACAGGTTCCCCTGGCGCTCATTCAACCTCGTACGACATCCAACCCGGCACGTACTGCCACGCCTTGTTCAACTCACGATCCACTCTTCTCCCCTCCGGCTCCTTCTCCGCCACCAGCCGCCAGAAATCCCTGGAGTGGTTCATGGCCCGTGTATGGCAGAGCTCGTGGATAGTGTTTCCTCGCACATCTTCAGCCGAGAGCTGAGTTCCTTGACCGACCGAATCCGCGGGAGATTGCCCCGAATGAAGTTCCTCACCTTGTCGGTGTCGATGCACAAAGCGCACGCTGCTTCCTTTCCCGCCTTGATCGGACGGCAGGGGATCCTGCTCACACTTGAGCCACCTCCGGTGTCAGCCTCCCTCGACTTTGGGTCCCGTGATCATTCCGCAACGCGATTCTCACCAGGGGAACCAACTTGCACTTTCGCATCGTGCGCAAGCGTGTAGTGTCCGCTTGTGATCACCTTGTCACCCACCTTTATGCCCGACTTGATCTCGGCATACTCCTCGTTCTGCTCCCCTACCTCCACATAGCACCACTTCGCCAATCCCTCTTCAACGGTAAAGACTAGTGTACGTTGGTCTCGAACGAGGAGAGCTTCCCGCGGGACGAGAAGCCGGTCCCTCAGTATCCCGGTCTCGACTGAGACCGTCGCAAACATGCCGGCCAAGAGTCGCGCCCGTCCCCAGTCCGCCGGAGCTGCCTTTGTCTTAGGATGAGTTCCACTGAGCTCGATCGTGACTTTCACAGTCTGCAATTGGGGATCGACCACCGGGTTAATCGCTGCGACAATCCCGGAGAAAGCCCGCCCGGGAAACGCATTCGCCACCACTTCAGCCCGACTGCCTGGAGAGATCTTTCCCACCTCAGTTTCGAGTACATCGACGTCGACATACATCCTTGAAGCATCGACTAGCTTGAAGAGCTTCTCTCCCCCTCTCATCCTCATCCCCTGCCGCACCGTGCAATCCGCGATGTAGCCATTGAAAGGAGCCTTGACCTGCGATGCTTCCCAATCCATCTTGGCCCGCTGGTACGTTTCGCGCGCCTGGCTCAGTCCGCTCTTGATCGCCATCACGTCTTCCCTGTGCACGGAGTAGTACGCGACGTCCGTTTCGTATGTTCGTTTCAGTCGCAAGTATTCCTCCGGCGACATCTTACCCTGACGGAATGCTTCTTCAGTCTCAGCGAGTCTAAGGCGCGCCTCGGCAAGTCGTTCCTGCAGCCGCGCGGAATCCCCCCGAAAAACAGCTTCCGATGAACCCAGTGACTTGTACTCGATTTGTGCCCCAAGCAGTCCGGTCTCGGCTCGATCGAGAGCGAGACGCAGCTCGCGGTCGTCGAACCTGACGATGACCTCTCCAGCGTGTGCAAAATCGCCGTTCCTTTTCCGTACTTCAACAACATCGCCGTCGGTTCTCGCCAATACTTCCACTTCCCGTCTCGCCCTTACCACTCCGGATACTCGAACCTGCTTGACGAGATTTTTCCGTTCCGCAACCGCAATCGTCACGGGGAATATCACTTCGCCCGTCGACATCCGAGACGACCCTCCGGCGGAACCAGCCGTCTGTCCGCCTTCGGTGTCGGCGGGGCGCCCGCAGTCCCAAGCGGGGAAGAGGAGAGCAAAGAGCATGAAGTGAAGCGGCAATGAGAGGACATGGACGTGCTGGCGTCGGCTTCGCATACGCACTGATCCCCCATTGAGAATGGCTGGTCTTACCAGAGTCTGTACGCCAAAACCTTGGGGTTGAGCAGATTCCCCTTGCGGTCCGGCTCTTCGTCTCTTCCGGAGAGTTAGGCGAAACGCAGTCTGCCTCCGTCGTTGTGCGCCCAATATACGCGACTTGCATTCGAGAGTCAAGGCAACGAATTGACTCATAATAAAACGCGACGAA
>PEWR01000053.1 GCA_002779395.1 Ignavibacteriales bacterium CG07_land_8_20_14_0_80_59_12 | reverse complement strand
GCAACATCGAGGCGATGAAGGTCGACATGGTGGTCATGCGCCACTCGGCCGCCGGCGCTCCGCACTTCCTTGCACGCGTTCTCCACTCGCATGTCCTCAACGCGGGCGACGGCGCGCACGAACACCCGACGCAGGGGCTCCTCGACATGCTCACGCTCAAGGAGAAGTTCGGCACGCTCGAAGGGCTTCATATCGGCATTGTCGGCGACATTGCGCACAGCCGCGTCGCGCTCTCGAACATCTACGGACTCAGGACGATGGGGGCGAAGGTCACCGTGTGTGGCCCACCGACGATGATCCCCCGCGGTATCGAGATGCTCGGCGTCGATGTCTGCCACAGGATCGACGACCTCATACCGCATGTCGACGCCCTCAATGTCCTGCGCATCCAGCTCGAGCGCGAGGCGGGTGCAAGAATCCCAACCCTCCGCGAGTACCGGACCTATTTCGGCATCACACGCGCGAGGCTCGAGCGCGCGCGGCACCCCGTCACCATCCTCCATCCGGGTCCGATCAACAGGGACGTCGAGTTGTCGGCCGACGTTGCGGACAGCGAGCATTCCGTCATCCTGGACCAGGTGCTGAACGGCGTCGCCATCCGCATGGCGGTCCTCTACCTCCTGACACTCAGCCCGCTCGGAGCATGACGATGGTAAAGACAATGGATCTGCTTTTCACCTCGGCTCATATCATCGATCCTGCCGCTGGGGTCGATGCCGTGAGGGACATCCGCATTGAACACGGGCTCATCACAGCCATCGGGGAGGACCTGAGCACGGGCGGACTCGAGAGGGTCGACCTCCACGGGGCGCTCGTGTTCCCGGGCTTCATGGATATGCACGTTCATGCGCGGGAGCCGGGCTATGAGTACAAGGAGACGATTGCAACGTGCGCCGCTGCTGCGGCAGCGGGCGGGTTCACCGCCGTCCTCACGATGCCAAACACGAATCCACCGGCGGACGATGCGTCGGTCATTCGCACGGTCATCGAGCGCGGCATGGAAGCGCTCGGGGGCGCCGTTGATGTGTATCCCGCCGGCACGGTGACGAGTGGGAGGAAGGGGACCGCCCTGGCACCGCTCGCTGAGCTTTGGGACGCAGGTGCCCGTGCCTTCACGGACGACGGAGCCCCCGTGGCCTCCGGAGGAATCCTGCGCCTTGCGCTTGAGTACACGAAGATGTTTGAAGGGGTCATCCTCCAGCACTGTGAAGATCTGACCCTTTCGGCGGGCGGTCTTGTGCACGAGGGAGCCGTCTCCACGCAGCTCGGGCTCCCCGGCTGCCCCGCCATCGCGGAAGAGGCATGCCTCGCCCGCGACCTGCGGATCGTCGAGTTCACAGGGGGCCGCTACCACGCCCAGCACCTGAGCTGCGCAGCTTCTGTCCACATGATCAAAGATGCGAAGCTAAGTGGTCTCCATGTGACCGCGGAGGTCACACCACACCACCTCACGCTGCACGACGAGGTGCTCCGTTCGTTCAATCCGAACACCAAGGTGAATCCTCCTCTGCGGAGCAAGGACGACATGATGGCGCTGCGCGAGGGGCTGCGCGACGGAGTGATCGACGTCATCGCCACGGACCATGCGCCCCATTCCTTCGACGAGAAGGAGGTGGAGTTCGCGGCTGCTCCCTTCGGCATAGTCGGACTCGAGACAGCGATCGGACTTGTGATCACAGAGATCGTTGGCACAGGGTACCTGCCGCTTCAACGCCTCCCCGAGGTCTTCTCCTACAACCCGCGGAGAATCCTGGGACTCCCAATCGTGAAAATCGCCGAGGGGGAAAAGGCGAACCTCACTATCGTCGATCCCACCATCGCTTGGAAGGTCGACCCCGCACTCTTCCACTCAAGATCAAGAAACACACCGTTCGCCGGACGTGCTCTCGTCGGCAAAGCCGTCGGCATCTACAACCATGGGAAGGTCTTCCTGGGTCCCGAACTGCGCTGAGCGTTCGATCCGCCGGAGGCGGATCCGATTCAACTCGGAGTATTTGCAGAGGCTTTCTGAAGGAGGGACTGCGCTTAGATTTCGACACTCCTGTTCACTCGAACGAACAGGTCTCCGGTACCTGTTGGAAGCGCCCTCCGATTCCACGCTCAGAACACCCATTTTTCCCCCGTATTGTGTGCCTTTCAGGCCGGAGAGTTTTCACACCATCTGGCACATGAGTTGTTCTCATGTTTCGTGACCGCATCTACTGAAAGGGAACGACAATGAAATCGCTCACGGTTTTTACCGGACTATCACTCGCTCTCCTTGTTGCGGGCTGCAACATTCATGTGAACGAACCGTTCGACAGCGTTCCGCCTGCGCCTCCCCAGGGGGTCGCTGCACTTGCAGGTGACAACATCGTCACTGTCTCGTGGCTTCCGAACAGGGAGCACGATCTCGCCGGATACAAGGTCTACGTCGGCGGTAGCTACTCCGGCCGCTACGACCTCATAGGGACCACCCACTCGACGCAGTTCGTCGACCGTGGCGCGAGGAACGGGGACACGTACTACTACACGGTGACGGCGTATGATCTCGACGGCTACGAGAGCGAACTGAGCGCCGATGTCGTCGCCGCGACTCCCCGGCCCGAAGGGTTCGATGTCCTCCTCTACGACTACAGGAGGGATTCAACACGTGCCGGGTATGACTTCTCCACGAACTCGGTCGGACTCTACAGCGACAACTACACGGATCTGTTCTACGAAAACTACCAGGGCATCCTTTACCTCGATGTCTGGAACGACACCGATATCCAGGACATGGGCTACGCGGGGTCGCTCGACGAGATCCTCCGGGCGCCCACCACGGGGTGGTCACCGACGAAGGACGCCCAGGCGATTGGCGGCCACATGTATGTCATTCGCACACACGACAATCACTATGCGAAACTCCGCATCGTGGTCCTCACCGCGGCGTGGGTGAAGTTCGACTGGGCCTATCAGCTCGTGCCGAATGACCCCGACCTCAAGTCGCAGCCGCGGGCTCCTCTCACACGCGTTTGGACCCGGGAGCTCTACTGATGCCCCAGAGAAGAAGCGCGGAGCCCTCGGCGGGGACCCCGGTGAGCGTGTTGATTTTCTCGGCCCGCCGACATAACTTGAACCGGCGGTGGCCCGAACGATGAGATACCTCTCCTCCATACTCCTGCTCGTCTATCTTCTTGGGCCCCCCGCGGCGGGGGCCCAGGTCGAACAGCGGCAGGCCGGACGTCCCACCCGCGAGCGGCATGTCGACGAGAATTTCAGGCGGCTTGGGAACGCGCCCCAGAACCCGTATGTCCCTCGAAGTGACCATTTGGAGGTGTTCCAGGCGGTCAAACGCGGCGTCGCGAAAGGAGACCCGTCAGCCTTCTCCCGCTACCTCGGTGACCAGGTATCGCTCTCGCTTCGCGGCGGCGAGACTGGCTACTTCAGCGGCTCGCAGTCGTTTTATCTTCTCTCAAGCTTCTTTTCAATCCATCACCCGCTGGGATTCGATTTCACGACGTTCGGGGAATCAGGCGACAACCCGTACGCGACCGGAGGAGGAACGTTCGTGAACCGGGGGGTCCGTGAGCGGGTTCAGATCTATGTCTCCCTTAGCAGGTCCGGCTCCCGCTGGGTCATCTCCCAGTTCAACATCTACTGAGGCGGTCGTGGAGGAGCTCCGTCGCAGAGGTGGATGGCGTTCGACCCGCTCCTTCCTCTTTGCGCTTGTCCTCCTTCTTCTCACCGCCGCAGGGATCCTCGAGATCGTCAGGCAGCGTGTCCCACACGACCTCGGAGAATCGTGGCCAGAGCGTGAACGGAGGGCCACCCTTGAGGCGGTGGAGCGGGCCGCCGTCATTTTCGCCCGCCTTCAGTCGTCGACTGAGCAAGACCTTCGCGAGGCCTACCGCGAGCTCCAAGTCGGCTCTCTTCTCCAGTCAATGCCGGATTCTCTCCCTGCGCTCTTCGGCGTCATGGAAGAGATACGGAATGACGCCTCTGAGAGCGTGGAGCTCCTCCGGCTTCACGAAGAAAACGCGGCGCGCGAAACGCCGATTGACGTTGCCGCATGGTCAGGAAGGCCGATCGATGTCCCGTCGGATTTGCTTCGTCTTGTCAGGCGTGGAAGCGGCGCAAGCTTCATCGATACGGGCGCTGTGAGCAACTATCTTGTCGTTCTTATTCCTGCCGGAGCGGCGGTGAAGGAGCCATACCCGTATGCCCTCCTTCATGCGGTCCCTGTCGAGCTTACATACCCGATAGCGAATCGGTTCGTCAGGGGGAGGAACCTGTCAAGGGAGATATCGCAGGAGATCGGTGCTGACATCGAGTTCGTCTTTCGCAACGGCTCGTCCCCCGAAGCGCCGGATACCCGAGGAACCGCTCATTTCCTCACGAGCCTTCAGGGTACGGCGCTCGGCGAGGTTGTTGCCTCTCCGATCGTGCCGGAAGGGTACATTGGGTATCGTCAGGAGCAGCTTCGGGAAGCCGAAGGGGTTCTCATCTCTGTTGCCGGGTTGCTGGCCGCCCTCGTCGGGGCTTGGTACTCCACTCGCATCTCACGCCGGTTTGTGAGACTTCTCGTGCTCGTTCTTCTCCTCTGGGGCGTGCGAATCCTTTTTCTTGTCACGGCATTCCCGTTCAGCGTCATCGGAACCTCCCTGGCGGATCCGACGAACTTTGCCTCGTCATTCGGATTTGGACTCGCGCGGTCTCCAGGTGATTTCGTCCTGACGGCCGTCACCTTCCTCTTGAGCGTCGCCGCTTCTGCCCGGGCTCTCTCCGCATCAGACGGCGAAACTCTGCGCCGCGGGTCCCCCTCGTGGGGATGGTCCGCCGTAGGCGGACTGGTCGTCGGGGGACTCGTCTACTGGGCGTGGCGAGGTGCGGCTGCATTGGCCGCGAGCGCTGTTACTGACTCGACAATTGACTACGGGGATTCGGCGTCGCTTCTCCTCTCGATTCCCGGAGCAGCCGTCGTCGCATCGCTCATCGGATTGACACTCGGGTTTGTTCTCATACTTCACATTCTTATCTCGCTGCTCGCTCCCCCGAGGATGCGCATTCTCTATTGGGTGATGCTGACCCCCGCCGGGATGACGGCGTGGTGGATTTCGCCGAACCCGCTCATGGAGTGGCACGTCGCGCTCGGATTGGTCCTCCTCGTCGTCGTCCCGTCCGCCCTGCTTCAGAGCGGAGTCCTCGCCCCTCGCCGCCTCTTCCTGACAATTCTCGTCGCCGTGGTCGCAGTCGGCGGTTTTATCGCGAGGGAGCAGGCTGAGCGAACGCGGCACCATGTTGAGCTCCTGGCGTCGAGCTTTGTGAAGCCGCAGGATGCATGGCTTACATACCTTGTTCAGGAGACGCTCCGTTCGGCGAGCGGCCAGAGGGTGAGGGAGGCGTTGAGCTCTCCTTCATCCAATCCCGATGAGAATGAGCGATCGACGCTCGCGTTCCTCATCTGGGCGGAAAGCCCCCTCGGCAAACAGGGGTACGGGGCTGCTGTCACTGTGTTGGACACGGCCGGAAAGACGGTGAGCCAGTTCACCATCGGGGAGCGTATGAGGTCCCTCACGTCGTTCCTCTCACGCTCGGAACATGGCTCAGGGATCTGGGTGGTAGGGGGGCGCACGGGAAGGACCTACATCGGCACTGCACCCATCACGGGTGAGGAGGGAGAAACGCTCGGCAGCGTCTGTGTTGCGGTTCCTTCGGAGATTCCTTTCCCGTTTTCAAGCGGCATACCGGAACTCCTGCGGCCCGAGCTGCCAGCCGCCCAGCTTGACCCCCTCTTCGACGTCCGCGTCGACCGGGTCCCCACCTTATCGAGGCAACGGTCCGCCGAGGCGAGCCGGAGCGCTCCCGCCGAAGGAGCTGCAGCGTGGATGGAGATCCCCGGGTCTGTCTACGAGTACAGCCTCCCTGATCCGGGAGACCCGGCGATGAGGTTCGTGTTCCGGTTGTCGCGCCCCGACATGCGATGGGATGCGTTTGTCGTCCTGAAGACGCTCATCCTTGTCGTGGAGATATCGCTTGCGTTGGGACTCATCGCCCTCGTCCTCGGGCTCATCCGGCGGCGACGCTTCTCGTTCCGCTTCCGCCTGCTGACAGCGTTTCTCTTTGTGTCTCTCCTTCCTGTCCTTTACCTGGCGGCGGCCGACAGGAGGGACGCCGAACGCCGGTTCAATGAATCACTGGGGACGCGTCTCAGGAACTCACTCGATCTTCTCACTCGCTCTCTTTCGCTTGAGCCTCTGACGCCGGGAAAGAGCACGGCAGGTTTTCCGAACGTGTCGGCGGCGGGGGGGAGCGCGGATAGCCTCGTCCGGCGCCTGGCGCAGCTGGCCGGCGTCGATGTCCATGTCTACAGCGATTCGGCCCTCATTGCGAGCAGCACGCCGGAGCTCTTCGCTTCAGGGCTCCTTGACGACCGGCTCAACGGGATGGCATACGCGGCGATCGTTCTTCGGTGTGACCGGTTCTTCCAGCACGCTGAGAGGATCGGCGATTTCACGTACGAGGTGGGATACGCTCCGGCCGCAGGAGGCGCTCAGGCTTCTTCTTTCCGGCGTCTCGTCCTCTCCGTCCCTCTTCTCTACAGGGAAGGGCAGGTGGATCTCGAGATTGCGCGGAGAAACGTGTTCGGCATCTGGCCGTACGCCGGGATGGTTGTGCTCGCCGGCTTCCTGGGCTGGCTCCTCTCCCGGCGCATCAGCGCCCCCGTGATCCGCCTGACGGAAGCAGCAGAGAAAGTATCGCGCGGTGACCTTGCGGTGAACGTGGAGTCGAGGACACGCGACGAGCTCGATGATCTTGTGCGGACGTTCAACGGGATGGTCAGGGACCTCCGGGAATCGCGGGAGCTTGTCGCGAGAGCGGAGCGTGAAGCGGCGTGGCGCGAGATGGCAAAGCAGGTGGCGCATGAGATCAAGAACCCACTCACACCCATGAAGCTGGGGATGCAGCAGCTCCTCGCAGCGTACAGGGATGCGAAGCCGGATTTCAAGGAGGAGCTCGATCAGGTCGCGCGCACAATCATCGACCGCATCGAGAGTCTCCGTGCCATTGCCTCCGAGTTCTCGTACTTCGCAAGGATGCCGGAACCCCACTTTACTCCCCAGAATCCGTCCGAGATCCTCTCGTCCGCCGCGTCGCTCTTCGAGTCGGAGCGGGATGTTGCTTTTGTCCGCGATTTTGCAGATACTGCCTCCGTCATCGAGGCTGACAGGGACCAGATCAGCCGCCTCTTCATCAACGTGATCCGCAACGCCGTCCAGGCGGTGCGGGGGACCTCCTCACCTTGCATCACACTCCGCACTGAACGGAAAGGAGGGGGCATCGAAATCTCGATCCACGACAACGGTCCCGGGATCCCCCCTGAGGTGCGACCTCACCTGTTCGAACCGAATTTCTCCACCAAGTCGGAAGGGATGGGACTCGGACTCGCCATCGTGAGGCAGATTGTCGACCTGCACGGCGGGGAGGTCGAGGTGAAGAGCGAAGAGGGGAAGGGGGCAACATTCATCTTCCGGTTCCCGGTCTCGGGAGGCCGCGCGGTAGACGATGGAGGTGCCAATGAAACGCGGGAAGAAGCGAAGGAACAATAGTTACTCGGTCGAAACCACGCTCATCTACGGCCGTGCGAAGACGCCGCACTGGGACTACAGCCATCATCTTGTCCCTCCGATCACCTCAAGCTGCACGTACCGTCTCGATTCTGCGCAGCGCGGCGCGCAAGGCTTCGTCGAGTTCGCTCACACAACGGACGAGGTGGCAGTAAAGGCGAGGGCGCCGATTTACATCTACGACCGACTCGGGGACCCGACGAAAGATATGCTCGAGGAAACGCTTGCTCGGGCAGAATCGGGGGCGGCGTCGGTCACCTTCACAACGGGGATGGCGGCTGTCTCGGGGATCCTCGGCTGTCTCACCGCGACCGGTGATGAGATCGTCGCTCACCGGATGTTGTACGGCTGCACCTACTCGCTCCTTACGAACTGGTACCCGCGTTACAGGATTGGGGTGAAGTTCGCCAACCTCACGAGCCTTGACCACCTCCGGCATTCCATCAGCCGCCGGACCCGTGTCGTCTATTTTGAGTCGCCGGTAAACCCGACGATGCAGCTCATTGATATCCGCGGTGTCTGCGATGTGGTTGCAGTCGAGAACAGGAAAAGAAGCGCGGAGAGCAGGATCTACGTCGTCATCGATAATACCTTTGCGACGCCGTTCTGCCAGCGGCCGATCGAGCTGGGCGCGGACTTCGTTCTGCACTCTCTGACGAAGAATATCGGCGGTTTCGGGACGGACATGGGAGGAGCCGTGATCGGGCCGGCGTGGAGCCGCGACCGGCTGCTTCTCTACCGGAAGGACTTCGGCGGCGCCCTTGCCGCGAAGAGCGCCTGGCCGCTCCTTGTCTACGGCCTCCCGACCCTCTCGCTCAGGACCCGGCACCAGGAACGATCGGCGATCGAGATCGCCAGGTTCCTCGAGTCCGAGGAGCATGTCGATTCGGTGACGTATCCGGGGCTCACTTCGCATCCGCAGTATGAGGTTGCGAAGCGGCAGATGCTCGATTACGACGGGAACTTCGCGCCCGGTATCATGATTCATTTCACGGTGAAAGGAAGGACGCCGAAGGAACGGCGGGCGCGCGGCGAGCGGGTCATCAACTACCTCGCGAAGAACGCCTACACGGTGACCCTGGCAGTGAGCCTCGGCAATATCCGAACACTTGTTGAGCATCCTGGCTCCATGACACATGCGGCGATACCGCCGGAAGAACAGGTGAAGAAAGGGATCGACCCGGGAGGGATCAGGCTCTCCGTGGGGCTCGAGCGGGTCGATGACATCATCCATGATCTTCACAGAGCACTGGGACAGCTCCGCTGACGTACGGAGAAACCGCGTTTCAGACGACTTTTACGGGCCCGGCGGATCATCTGAACGCCGGGCTCTGTCTCCCATTCCCGGGGAGAGGAACGAAATTGGTCCCGAAGAGGTTTACCCAACCAGCAGGCGGGCTGCGCGCTGCTCCCTCCGCCCCGCCTGGGTTTGCTTTTCAGAAACCGCTTTGGTATATTTCGGAACCTATTGATATATAGATGATTACGGACGGCCCCCTATGTGCGGTATCGTCGCGTATGTTGGTCAGAAACCCGCTCTCCCGATCCTCCTCGATGGTCTGAAACGCCTTGAATACCGCGGTTACGACTCTGCTGGAGTCGCCGTGGTCACTGACGGCCATCTTCTTATACATAAGAAAGCAGGGAAGGTGCGCGACGTCGCCGCCGGCATTCCCATGGACTTCGAGGCTGCGACAATCGGCATCGGGCACACGCGTTGGGCCACGCACGGTGAACCTTCCGATACGAACGCACATCCGCACTTCGACTGCGCCGGCGAGATTGCACTCGTCCACAACGGAATCATAGAAAACTACGCGGCGATCAAGTCAAAACTCGAAGCAGGCGGGCATGTCTTCAAAACGCAGACTGACACCGAGGCGCTCGTCCATCTCGTCGAGGACTGGTACCGGGTTTCACATGATCTCTTCACGGCTGTCCGCCTTGCTCTCCTTGAGGTCCACGGCGCATACGGTATTGCAGTCGTGAGTTCACGTGAGCCGTCGAGGGTTGTTGCGGCACGGAAGGGAAGTCCCCTTGTCCTGGGAATTGGCAACGGTGAGTACTTCGTGGCATCCGACCCGGCGGCGATCATCTCCAACACGCGGCAGGTTGTCTACCTTGAGGATGGTGAGATCGTCTCGCTCGATCCGTCGGGGTATGTCACGAAGACGATCCAGAACGCCGACGTGATGAAGAAGGTAATGGAGGTCACACTCGAGCTCGAGCAGATCGAGAAGGGCGGCTATGATCATTTCATGCTGAAGGAGATCCACGAACAGCCTGAAACGATCATGAATACACTCCGCGGCCGTCTCAACGAAAAGGAGGGGACCGCGCGTCTCGGGGGACTCCGTGAGCTCACGGACCGCATCCTCGCGGCCGACCGTTTCACCATCACTGCCTGCGGCACGTCATGGCATGCCGGCCTTGTAGGCCAGTACATGCTTGAGCAGTACGCGCGGATCCCGGTCCGTGTCGAGTATGCGTCAGAGTTTAGGTATCGCAATCCGATCGTCGGGCCGTCGGATGTCGTGTGGCTCATCAGCCAGAGCGGCGAGACCGCCGATACGCTCGCAGCGCTCCGCGAGGCGCGCGCCCGGGGAGCGACGACGGCGGGGATCGTGAACGTGGTGGGCAGCTCCATTGCCCGTGAGACGGACGGCGGGACCTACCTCCACGCGGGCCCCGAGATCGGCGTCGCGTCAACGAAAGCCTTCACGTCCCAGCTCACTGCGCTGTCTCTCATCACGCTCATGCTTGGCCGGCTCCGGGGCACCATTGGCCCGGACCAGGGGCGGGCCATCGTCCATGAGCTCGAAATTCTGCCCGAAAAGGCGGAGAAGGTACTCGAGCAGGAACAGACTGTCAGGGAGATCGCCCGTGAATTTCAGTCGATACGGAATTTCCTCTACCTCGGCCGCGGCTACAATTTTCCCGTGGCACTGGAAGGTGCCCTGAAGCTGAAGGAGATCTCGTACATTCATGCGGAAGGGTATCCAGCAGCGGAGATGAAGCACGGTCCAATTGCCCTCATCGACAGGGACATGCCGGTCGTCTTCATCACACCGCGTGACGGGACGTACAAAAAGGTTCTAAGCAACATACAGGAGGTCAAGGCGAGAAAGGGGAGGCTCATTGCCGTCGCAGACGAGAACGATCAGGAGATCACCCGGCTCGCCGATTTTGTCCTTCGCGTTCCGCACACACTGGATTTCCTCACACCCATCCTCACCATCATTCCGCTCCAGTTGCTCGCGTACTACATCGCCATCGACCGCGGCTGCAACGTCGACCAGCCGCGGAACCTGGCGAAGAGCGTGACCGTAGAATAGGCTTGTGCAACAACAGCGCCTGCGGCGTCCCGTCCAGCAGGGAAGGGACGGCCGCGCGGGCGAGTGTGAACTGACAGGGGGTATTATGACGCGCCGTAACATTCTCATCATGGGGGCTGCAGGAAGGGACTTTCACAATTTCAATACCGTCTATCGTAACAACGAAGTCTACAATGTCGTCGCATTCACCGCAACACAAATACCGAATATCGAGGGACGCAAATACCCTGCCGCGCTCGCCGGAAAGCTCTACCCGCAGGGCATACCGATTTATCCCGAGTCGGAGCTTGTTGCCCTGATTAAGAAGTACCGAGTGGACGAGGTCGTGTTCGCTTACTCGGACGTCTCCTTTCAATACGTGATGGAGAAGTCCTCCGTTGTCATCGCTGCGGGAGCGGACTTCACGCTCCTCGGCGCCAGGGAGACGATGTTGAAGTCGTCCGTGCCGGTTGTCGCCGTCGTTGCAGTCCGGACCGGCTGCGGGAAGAGCCAGACGTCGAGGAAGGTCGTCAACATCCTCCGGGCGAAGGGTTTGCGCGTTGTCGCTGTGCGTCATCCGATGCCCTATGGTGATCTTGTGGCGCAGAAGGTGCAGCGCTACGCGACAATCGATGACTTGAAGAAATACAATTGCACGGTCGAGGAGATGGAGGAGTACGAGCCTCACGTTGTCGCGGGCGGCGTCATCTACGCGGGCGTCGACTATGAGGCGGTCCTGCGACAGGCGGAGAAGGAAGCCGATGTCATCATCTGGGACGGCGGCAACAACGACATGTCATTCTACAGGCCCGACCTCACGATCACCGTCGTCGACCCGCACCGTCCGGGGCATGAGCTGACATACTACCCGGGCGAGACGAATGTCCGCCTCGCGGACGTGGTCGTCATCAACAAGGTTGACACCGCGAAGCCTGAAAACGTAAAGCTTGTCCGTGGGAACGTCCGCTCCATCAATCCGGCGGCGGAGATCATCGAGGCGGCATCCCCTATCACGATATGGAACGGCGCCACAATTAAGGGGAAGCGCGTTCTTGTCGTGGAGGACGGTCCCACGGTCACGCATGGCGGCATGACGTACGGTGCCGGGACTGTTGCAGCACAGAAGTTCGGCGCCGCAGAGATTGTCGATCCACGGCCGTACGCGGTCCGCACCATCGCGGAGACGTTCAAGAAGTACCCGAAGACGGGAACGCTCCTGCCGGCCATGGGGTACGGCGAGGAACAGGTGAAAGATCTCGAGGAGACGATCAACCGCGTCCCGTGCGACACGGTGATCGTCGGTACGCCGATTGACCTCCGGCGGATCGTGAGGATCGAGAAGCCCGCCGTCCGTGTGACGTACGAGCTTGATGAGCTCACGAAGCCCGGACTCGAGGATGTGTTGAAAACGTTCGTCGAGAAATTCCACGGGCAGCTGCCACGCTGACAACGCTCACCAGGGAGGATTCCGTGCACACGAAAGATTTCATTTCAATTCACGATCTCACACTCGATGAGTTCCACCACCTTTTTGATCTTGGGCGCGATCTGAAAGCGCACAAGGAGGTGTATGCGTCGGCCCTGAAAGGGAAGACCCTCGCGATGATCTTTGAGAAGCAGTCGCTCCGCACGCGTGTGACCTTCGAGGTCGGCATCCAGCAGCTCGGCGGCTTTGCGGTCTACCTTGCACCGTCGGACATCTCTCTCGGGAAGCGGGAGTCCGTGCAGGATGTGGCGAAGAACCTTTCGCGCTGGGTTGACGGCATCATGATCCGCACGTTCGGACACGACATCTGCACCGGACTCGCCGAGCATGCGACTATTCCCGTCATCAACGGGCTCACCGACCTCCTTCACCCGTGCCAGGCGATGGCCGACTATTTCACGATGATGGAGCACAGGGGGACATTGAAGGGACTGAACGTGACCTACGTCGGCGACGGCAACAACGTCGCGCACTCGCTAATGTTCGGCGGTGCGAAGGCCGGGGCGAACGTCGCAATCTGCTGCCCGAAAGGATACGAGCCGAATCCGGAGATCTTCCGCCTTGCCACCGAAGATGCGAGAGAGACCGGCGCGACGATACGCGTCCTCCACGACCCGAAGGAGGCGGTGAGAAGTGCGGACGTCATCTACACGGATGTATGGGCAAGCATGGGACAGGAGGCGGAAGCCGAGGCACGGAAGGAGATCTTCAAGCCCTACCAGGTCAACGCGGCTCTTATGAAGCTCGCAAAGCCGGACGCGATCTTCATGCATTGCCTCCCGGCGCACCGGGGCGATGAGGTGACGGACGATGTGATCGACTCAACGCAGTCCGTCGTCTACGACGAAGCGGAAAACCGCCTCCATATGCAGAAGGCGGTTATGGTCGACCTCATGAAAGCCCGGGGGTAGCGGATGCCGAAGCTCGCCCTTGTTGCGATCGGAGGCAATTCCCTCATCCGCGCGGGACAGCGCGGAACGGTTGCGGAGCAGCGTGACAATGCTGCCACCACGGCGAAGTACATCGCACAGCTGATTCGAAACGACTACTTCGTCGTCCTTACCCACGGGAATGGACCGCAGGTCGGGGCGCAGCTCCTCCGTTCCGAGCTCGCGTCGTCGCAGGTTCACCCGGAGCCCCTTGATGTCTGCGTAGCGGACACGCAGGGCTCCATCGGCTACGTTCTCGAGCATGCGCTCCAGCGTGCGCTCGATGAAGCTTCGATGCGTGTTCCCGTGGTGACTGTGCTGACGCAAGTGGTCGTGGGGGGAGACGATCCCGGCTTCCTCCACCCGACGAAACCGGTCGGACCTTTCTACTCGGAGGAAGAGGCACGCCGCCGGGAACGGGAGCTCGGCTGGAAGATGGTCGAAGACGCGGACCGAGGGTACCGGCGGGTTGTCGCTTCCCCCGAACCGCTTGAGATTGTCGAGATCGACGCGATACGGAGGCTTGTCCTCAACGGGTACATCGTCATTGCTGCGGGGGGAGGCGGGATTCCCGTCGTCCGCCGCGACGGCTACGTCGAAGGGGTGGAGGCGGTGATCGACAAGGACCTGGTGTCTGCTCTGCTCGCTCGCGAGCTGAATGTCGATACGTTCATTATCTCCACCGATGCTGAGAAGGTTTTTCTCAACTACCGGAAACCGAACCAGCAGGCGCTTGACCGCATCACCGTATCGGAGGCGGAGCTGTACTTCACGGACGGCCATTTTCCCCCCGGAAACATGGGTCCGAAAATCTCATCGGCGATCCGGTTCATCCGGGGCGGGGGGAAGGAAGCCGTCATCACGTCTCCCGAATGCCTCCTCGATGCCGTCCGCGGCAGAACGGGGACGCACATCGTTCCTGACGAGAGGGTCTTCTCATGAAACTTCGCCACGTCGTTGAGTCGCAGCAGTTCACGCTGCCAATGCTCATGGAGCTGTTCCAGATTGCCGGGCAGATGGAGAAAGTGCTCGCCCGCGGAGGAACGCAGGACTACCAGTCGAAGATCATGGCATCGCTCTTTTACGAGCCGTCGACGCGGACAAGGCTCTCGTTTGAGTCGGCAATGCTGCGACTGGGAGGAAAGATTCTCTCGACCGAAAACGCCAGGACGTTCTCCTCGGTCGCCTCGGGCGAATCCCTTGCGGACACGATCCGTGTCCTCGGCGATTTCGCTGATGTGATCGTCCTTCGCCACGATGAAGTCGGGGGCGCAAAGCGGGCCGCTGCGGTGTCCAGCGTGCCTGTTGTCAACGCAGGGGACGGAAAGGGCGGACAGCATCCGACGCAGGCGCTTCTCGACCTTTACACGATCTACAAGGAGCGCGGGGCCATCGAAGGGTTGAAGATCGCCATCGCCGGCGACCTCGCCGTCGGCCGGACGGCGAGGTCGCTGTCGTATCTCCTCGGCAAGTTTGACCGCGTGATGATCTATTTCGTCGCGCCCGATGTCCTTCAGATGAAATCCGATCTCCTCGACCACCTTGCGGAACACGACGTGTGGTTTGCGCTTGAGTCGGACTTCTCAAAGATCCTCCCTGAGGTCGATGTCCTCTACCAGACGCGCATTGAACGGGAGCGGCTCGGCGACCGTGCCGACCAATATGATGAGATCGCCCGGTCTTACTTCATCGATGCGGCGAAGGTCGCCCGGATGAAAGAGGGATCCATCATCCTTCATCCACTCCCGCGACTCAACGAGATTGCGCCGGAAGTGGACGGGGACGCCCACGCCGCTTACTTCCGCCAGACGCGGAATGGCATCGCCGTGCGGATGGCGCTTCTTGCGACGGTTCTTGAAAGTTGAATTTCTCTCGAAAACTCGTAACTTAATAGGCTCAGAATTCATCGGAAAGGGGGGAGGAGGCGTGACCGAACGGAAATCGAATCTCTGGGCCCTCATCCTGGGTGCTTCAAGCGGGTTCGGCGAGGCAACGGCGATAGAACTCGCTGTCGGGGGATACAACATCTTCGGTGTGCACCTTGGTCGTGCCTCGACCATGCCGAACGTCGACCGGATCGTTGCGGAGATCCGCTCGAAAGAGGTCGAGGCGGTCTTCTACAACGTGAACGCTGCCGACCCGGTGAAGCGCGAGGACGTGCTCGATGAGATGGCCGAGCGTCTGGCCCCCGATCCTGATGCGATGGTGAAGGTCCTCCTTCATTCCCTTGCCTTCGGCACCCTGAAGCCGTTGATTGCAGAGGATCCGCGCGATGCGATCACGCAGGCGCAGATGGAGATGACACTCGACGTCATGGCAAACAGCCTCGTTTACTGGGTCCAGGGCCTTGTCCAACGGAAGCTCATGCGCCGCGGGGGACGGATCTTCGCGATGACAAGCTCCGGCGGGCACACCGCCATGCCGTCGTATGGCGCGGTCTCCGCGGCGAAGGCGGCGCTCGAGGCACACATCCGCCAGCTGACGATGGAACTCGGGTCGAAAGGGATCACGGCGAACGCGATCATGGCGGGAGTGACCGACACACCTGCTCTCAGGAAAATCCCCGGAGGGCTTCGGCTCCTCAAGGCGGCGCAGTACAAGAATCCCTCCGGCCGCAACACCACACCAACCGACGTTGCAAAGGCTATCGCACTTCTCAGTGATGACCGGTCGTATTGGATCAACGGCAGTGTCCTGCGGGTTGACGGCGGGGAAGACGTCATCGGGTTTGTTGCACAGGAAGGACCGGTCACAATCGAATAAGCCCCGCGGCTGAAGGCGATTCCTTAGATGTGAACGGAAGGCGGCCCCGCCCGTGGCGGGCGGCGGGGAGCAGGAGAGGGTCACTCGCCTTCCGAAGAGATGAATGTCCTCAACCGGATTGGGAGGAAATCGTTCATGCCAGTGAATTGCGTCGTCTGCGTCAAGCAGGTGCCTGACACGTCGAACATCTCTGGCCAGGTGATGAAGCCGGACGGGACGGTGAACAGGGCGAAGCTGCCGACCGTCTTCAACCCCGACGACCTCGTCGCTCTCGAGCTCGCGCTCCGTGTGAAAGACCTGTACGGTGGGAAGGTGACCGTCATCACGATGGGTCCCCCGCCCGCCGCGGAGGTGCTGCGCCAGGCCCTCTGGATGGGTGCGGATGAGGTTGCGCTCATCAGCGACCGTCGCTTCGCAGGTGCTGACACGCTCGCGACATCCTATGCCCTGGCGATGGCGATCAAGAACAAGTGCAATGCCGACATCGTCTTCTGCGGGCGTCAGGCGATTGACGGCGACACGGCACAGGTCGGTCCGCAGCTCGCCGAGAAGCTCGATATCCCTCAGGTGACGTACACGGAGGAGATAGAGTGGGTAGGGAATGGCACCATGGTGGCGAGGCGGAAGATCGACGACGGCTTCGAACGGGTGCGTGCGAAGCTACCGGTCCTCGTGACCGTATACGGCGATGCCGCGACGCCGCGACCGTTCAATGCGAAGCTCATCATGGAGAAGAAACGGGCCCGGTCGCAGTTCGAGCTTGAGCGGCTCAGTGAGGACAATCCGTTCTACTACTACTACAACGACGTCGACGCGCTTGAGAAGAAGGGACTCCTCATCAAGACGTGGAGCATCGAGGATATCGCGGCCGATGAGGAGAAATGCGGGCTGAAAGGCTCGCCGACGCAGGTGTTTAAGGTTGAGAACGTCGTGCTCACGAGCCCCGATCGGAAGCGCTATGAGCCGACGAAGGGGGATATTGAACGTCTTATCGGCGAGCTGATCGCTGACCACATATTCGGATGAGGGGAGCATGGAAAGAGTCAAGGGTGTGTGGGTATTTGCCGAACAGGAGAATGGTCATCTCCATGACGTGGGGCTCGAGCTCCTCTCCAAGGGGCGGAAGCTCGCCGCAAACCTGAACGCTCCTCTCTCCGCCGTCCTTCTCGGATGCAACGTCGGGCATCTCGTCCCGAAGCTCTACGCCTTCGGCGCCGATACTGTTTTCCTTGCCGATAGTGAGCGCCTGGAGCACTATCTGACGCTCCCGTATGCGACGACGATCATCCGGCTGGTACGGGAGCACGAGCCGGAAGTGGTACTCTTTGGTGCCACGTCGATCGGGCGGGACCTTGCGCCCCGTGTGGCATCGAACACACGCTCGGGCCTGACGGCGGATTGCACAGACCTTCAGATCACCGACGTCACACACCGCGGTAAGCTTCACCACAATCTGCTTCTGCAGATCCGTCCGGCTTTCGGAGGGAACATCGTGGCAACAATCATCTCTCCGGAATCGAAGACGCAAATGGCGACGGTGCGCGAAGGAGTGATGCGCATGGAAAAGCCGGATGCCGCGAGGACGGGGAAGACGATCGAGGTAAGACCTGTTCTCAGCGAGAAGGATCTCGCCGTCGAGCTTCTCGAGCGCTTTAAGGCGAAACCGAAGGTGAACCTCAAAGCGGCCGATATCATCGTCTCCGGCGGCTTCGGTGTGGGGAAGAAGGACAACTTCAAGCTCCTTGAAGAGCTCGCGGCCGTCCTCGGCGGTGAAGTCGCGGGATCGCGTGCGGCGGTCGATGCCGGATTCACGGAGCGCGAGCGGCAGGTGGGACAGACCGGCGTGACTGTCCGTCCGAGACTCTACATTGCGTGCGGGATCTCCGGCGCGATTCAGCACCGTGCTGGGATGAGCGAGTCGAAGAAAATCATCGCGATCAATAAGGACCCGAAGGCGCCTATCTTCGACATAGCGCACTACGGCATCGTCGGCGACGTGACCGAGGTCATCCCTCGTCTCATCGCGGCGTACAGAGAGCTATCCAAGTGACAGAAGATGGAGCCGCGTAATCCGCGGTCGCATTTGTCTTTATTGAACGGGGTGTAAGGCCATGTCGAACTTCTTCAAAGACAACCACGACCTACTCTTCCAGTTCGAAAACCTCCGCATCGACGATATCGTTGCCTCGCGTGAGAGAAATTTCGAGGAAGCACAGGAGCACCCGGACGCGCCGATCAATGCGGAGGATGCCATGGACAGTTACCGGCGCGTGCTTGAAGTCCTCGGCGACATTGCCGGCGAGTTCGTTGCGCCGCGCGCTCCCGAAGTAGACAAGGAGGGGGCACACTTCGAGAACGGCCGGGTGCGCTTTGCCGCGGGGACGGCCGAGGCGCTTGAGCGCCTCTCGCAGGCCGGTGTCATGGGGATGACGCTCCCGAGGGAGTTCGGCGGTTTGAACTTCCCCGTGACCATCTACGCGATGGGGATCGAGATGATCTCCCGCGGCGACGCGTCGCTGATGAACATCTTCGGGTTGCAGGACATTGCCGAGACGATCCACCACTTTGCGGACATCGAGATCCAACGGCAGTACCTCCCCAGGTTCTGCAGCGGAGAGGGCACCGGGGCCATGGCGCTCACCGAGCCGGACGCAGGCTCGGATCTTCAGGCTGTGCAGACACGAGCGTATCAGGACGCGAACGGGCAGTGGCGGCTGAGCGGCGTGAAGCGCTTCATCACAAACGGAAGCGGCGACGTCCTCCTCGTCCTCGCCCGCTCCGAAGAAGGGACGGTCGATGCCCGGGGACTCAGCCTCTTCGTCTGCGAGAGGGACGGTGTGCAGGTGCGGCGCATAGAGAACAAACTTGGCCTCCACGGCTCACCGACCTGCGAGATACAATTCAACGACACCCCATGCCAACTCGTCGGCGAGCGGAAGCGGGGACTCATCACCTACGTCATGTCGCTCATGAACGGCGCGCGTCTCGCTGTCTCCGCCCAGGCGCTTGGAATTGCGCAGGCCGCCTACGCGGAAGCGTTCAAGTACGCACACGAGCGCGAGCAATTTGGCAAAACCATCCACCGATTTCCGGCGGTTGCTGAAATGCTCATCAACATGAAGGTAAACATCGAGACGAGTAGATCGCTCCTCTACGCAACGGCAAAGGCTGTCGACACGCGCGACGAGCTTGAACGGCAGCTCAACCGGGCAAAGGCCCTCGGACAGCCGTTCAAGGAGCTGAACGATCGGCTCAAGCAGGCGACTCGCGTTGCAGCGTTTCTCACGCCCTTCTGCAAGTACACAACCACCGAACTCGCCAACCAGATCTGCTACGACGCCATCCAGATACACGGCGGCACCGGCTTCATGCAGGAGTTCAACGTCGAGCGGCACTACCGGGACGTCCGTGTGACAAACATCTACGAGGGGACGTCACAGCTCCAAATCGTCGCGGCGATGGGAGGCGCTGTGAGCGGTGTGCTCGACCTGATCCTTGACCAATACGAAGCCGAGACCTACCGCGGCGAGCTGCGTCCACTCCACCAGAAACTGATCGAAATCCGAAACCGCTGCAAGGAATGCCGCGAGTACCTCTTGAAGAAGAACGACACGGCGTACCAGGAGCTGCGGGCGCATGACCTCGTGGAGCTCTACGGCTCGGTCTATCTGGGCTGCCTGGTTCTCAACGAGGCGAAGATCTCCGAAAAAAAGCTCCTCGTGGCGAAGAAATACATCGGCGACTCGTACGCGAAGTCGCTCATGCACGTCGAGCAGATCGTCAACGGGTTCGACACGATGCTGGTCGACATGGACAAGTTCGTGACGGCCGTGTAGTGGGGCATGAATCCCTTGTTTTTCTGAGGCGCCTCGGATATATTTAGGGTGATCTACGGCTTGATGTCGCCTTGAGTGTACCCTCCTGGGCCTGACCCCTCGGACAGGTAGCTCAGTCGGTAGAGCAAAGGACTGAAAATCCTTGTGTCGGCGGTTCGATTCCGCCCCTGTCCACACATAGGCATCGACCGGTTTGTACGTCTGCTCCCCCAGGGGTATCGCGGTTTGATGCGAATACATTCGGGACTGAAAGTCCAGCAAGCAAGAAGCCATCCAAACGGATGGCTTCTTTCGTTTAAGGGAAGGGACTGCTTCCATCTTGGGTGAGGGAGGCCCTGGTGGCATGGGGGGCTTGACTCCGCGTCGTTGAGGTTTTCTTGCAAATTCTGCTCCTTTGGAGTAACTTGAAACGACTTTTGAATCCCGTTACGGCCGACTCAACTATCGATCCTTCAAGGATCATGGCGGAAGTGTAGGTTCTTTGTGCTTCCCGCGCACCGTTGAGACTGTTCAAGAATCCAACAGATCCATCAAGAAAATGAGAAACCTGGGAGGTTTGACGAAGAGATGAAAAAGGATTTCACTACAATTGACGGCAATGAAGCAGTAGCGTACGTTGCCTTCCGCGTTAACGAGGTCATCGCCATTTATCCCATCACGCCTTCCTCGCCGATGGGAGAGTGGTCGGACCAGTGGGCGTCGGAACTGAAGCCGAACATCTGGGGAACCATCCCCACGGTGACGGAGATGCAGAGCGAAGGAGGCGCCTCCGGCGCAGTCCACGGGGCTCTCCAGACCGGCTCGCTGACGACGACGTTTACGTCGTCGCAGGGACTTCTCCTCATGATCCCGAACATGTACAAGATAGCGGGCGAGCTGACGTCAACGGTGTTCCACGTCGCCGCGCGGACGGTGGCGGCACAGGCGCTCTCGATTTTCGGCGACCATTCCGATGTAATGGCGACCCGCTCCACGGGTTTCGCACTTCTCTCATCCGCATCCGTCCAGGAGGCGATGGATTTCGCCCTCATCGCTCAGGCGGCGACACTCGAAACACGCATACCGTTCCTACACTTCTTTGACGGGTTCCGGACGTCGCACGAGGTCTCGAAGATTGAGCTGATATCCGAGGAGAACATGCGCGCAATGATCGATCTCGACCTCGTGCTGAGCCACCGCGCCCGCGCGCTGTCACCGGACCATCCAGTTCTTCGCGGCACTGCACAGAACCCAGACGTCTACTTCCAGACGCGGGAGACAGTGAACACGTACTATGCAGCGTGTCCGGCGCTCGTCCAGAAGGCGATGGACAGGTTCGCCGACATAGTCGGCCGCCGCTATTCGCTCTTTGAGTACCACGGCGCGCCTGATGCAGAACGCGTCGTCGTCATCATGGGCTCCGGTGCCGAGACGGCTCACGAGACCGTCGACTACCTCACGGACAAGGGAGAGAAGGTCGGGGTCCTCAAAGTTCGGCTCTATCGGCCGTTCGACGTGAGGCGCTTCGTCGAGGCTCTTCCTGCGACTGTCAGGGCAATTGCCGTCCTCGACAGGACAAAGGAACCGGGAAGTGCAGGCGAGCCGCTCTACCTCGACTGCGTCAACGCACTCTACGAGGCGAAGGAAAACGGATGGGGTTCGCTGAAAGACTGCGTGAAGGTTGCCGGCGGACGCTACGGTCTTTCCTCGAAGGAGTTCACGCCGGCGATGGTGAAAGGTGTGTTCGACAACCTGGCTCTCGCGTCGCCGAAGAAGCATTTCACGATCGGCATCAACGACGACGTGTTCCAGACGAGCCTTCCGTACGACCCGTCGTTCTCGACCGAACCGGAAAGCGTGATCCGGGCCCTCTTCTACGGCCTCGGCGCAGACGGCACCGTCGGCGCGAATAAGAATTCCATCAAGATTATCGGCGAAAACACGGACAACGATGCGCAGGGCTACTTCGTCTATGACTCGAAGAAGTCAGGCACTGTCACCGTGTCCCACCTGCGCTTCGGTCCCGGGAAGATTCGCTCCACCTACCGTGTCTCGAAGGCGAACTTCGTCGGCTGTCACCAGCCGGTCTTCCTTGAGCGGTACGACATGCTGAGCGACCTCGTGGACGGTGGGACATTCCTCCTTAACGCTCCGTACGGGCCCGAAGAAGTGTGGGACCATCTCCCGCGGATGATGCAAGAGCAGCTCGTCGCGAAGAAGCTGAAGTTCTTTGTCATCGATGCCGTCAAGGTGGCGAAGGAAAGCGGTATGGGCGGACGCATCAACACCGTCATGCAGGTTTGCTTCTTCGCGATCACTGGCCTCCTCCCGAAGGAGGAGGCGATCGAGGCCATCAAGAACTCGATCAGGAAGACGTACGGCCGCAAGGGAGACGAGATTGTCGCGATGAATCTAAAGGCGGTCGACCAAACGCTCTCGCATCTCTACGAGGTGAAGGTACCCGACAAGGTCACGAGCGCGATTGAGATGCCTCCTCCGGTTCCGACGGAAGCCCCGGCGTTCGTCCGTGAGACCCTCGGCGAGATCATCGCCGGGCGCGGCGACGGTCTTCCGGTGAGCGCGTTCTCAGCCGACGGAACGTTCCCGACCGCGACCGCGAAGTGGGAGAAGAGGAACATCGCGCTCGAGATCCCGGTTTGGGATGAGAAAATCTGCATCCAGTGCGGCAAGTGCGCCATGGTGTGTCCGCACGGCGTCATCCGCATCAAGGTGTACGATCCGAAGTATCTCGAGGGCGCTCCCGCAACATTCAAGTGGATGGAATCGAAGGACCGCGAGTGGACGGGCATGAAATACACAATCCAGGTCGCCCCTGAGGACTGCACGGGATGCACCCTCTGTGTGGATGTGTGCCCGGTAAAGAACAAGTCGGTCACGCGGCTCAAGGCCCTCAACATGGCGCCGCAGCCCCCTTTGCGCGTGACCGAGCGGGAGAACTGGGACTTCTTCCTCAAGATTCCGGAGATGGACCGCCGCAACATCAAGGTCAACACTATCCGCCAGCAGCAGGTTCAGGAGCCGCTTTTCGAGTTCTCCGGCGCGTGTGCCGGGTGCGGTGAAACCCCTTACTTGAAGCTTATGACTCAGCTTTTCGGTGACCGGGCGATTGTTGCGAACGCGACCGGGTGCTCGTCAATCTATGGCGGAAACCTGCCCACGACGCCGTGGGCACAGAACGCCGAAGGGCGCGGACCGGCCTGGTCGAACTCCCTCTTCGAGGACAACGCGGAGTTCGGGCTCGGCTTCCGCATCTCCATCGACAAGCAGAAAGAGTATGCGATGGAGCTCGTGAAGAAGCTTGCCGGGACGATCGGAGAGGACCTCGCGAACGCTATCGCCACCGGACCGCAGAAGGACGAAGCAGATATCTACGAGCAGCGGGGCCGCGTGGCGGAGCTTAAGAAGAAACTTGAAGGCATCGACTCCCCCGATGTGAAACAGCTCCTCAGCGTCGCCGACATGCTCGTGAAGAAGAGCGTCTGGATCGTCGGCGGAGACGGATGGGCCTACGACATCGGATACGGCGGGCTAGACCACGTCCTCGCGAGCGGACGGAACGTCAACATCCTCGTCCTCGATACGGAGGTGTACTCCAACACCGGCGGACAGATGTCGAAGTCCACACCGGTCGGCGCCGTGGCAAAGTTCGCCGCGGGAGGCAAGCCGACCTCAAAGAAGGACCTCGGGATGATGGCGATGAACTACGGCAATGTCTACGTCGCGCAGGTCGCCATGGGAGCACGGGACGAACAGACGCTCAAGTCATTCCTGGAAGCCGAAGCATACAACGGCCCGTCGATCATCATCGCATACAGTCACTGCATCGAGCAGGGGTTTGAGCTCGAGGAGGGGCTGCAGCATCAGAAGGCGGCGGTTGAATCGGGACAATGGCTCCTCTACCGGTACAATCCAGAACGTGCAGCACAAGGCGAAAACCCGTTGCAGCTTGATTCGCGCGCTCCGAAGCTCCGGCTCGAGGATTATGTCTATTCGGAAAACCGCTTCAAGATGCTGACGAAGAGCAACCCCGAAGCCGCGAAGCTGCTGCTAAAGCGGGCTAAGGCCGACGTACAGAACCGCTGGAAGCGTTACGAACGTCTCGCTTCCTGGAGCCCGAAGAAGACCGACGGCGAGTCGGGCGGGCCGAAGGGAAGCTGAGCCAATCGAAACGAGGAGCGTCTGCCGCACCCGCCGCGGTTCTCGGGAGCGGAGGCGTCGGCAATCGTTCTCTATTCATTGTTTGAAGAGCAGCTTCGCCTTGAGCAGCGGGAGTTCTACCGCTGACGCCCTTAAATCCGATTTAGGCGTGAGTTTTTGCTAAGTTCTCTCTACAAACTCCGGCCACTTCGTGCTTGGGCATGCGGGTTCTAAATCCGAGACAAGGGAGACTGTCTCACTGCTCTCTGATGGTTTGCTCGCCGCTCTGCGAGACTACTGGCGCGACTATCCGCCGAAGAAGTGGCCGTTCGAAGGGCAGGATGATGGACAGCCAATAGCAGTCCGGCGTGTGCAGAAGGTTTTCGAGCGCGCGGTGGAGAAGGCGCATTTGAGAAAGCGGGTAAGCATTCACTCGCTTCTTCCTTTTTTGTGCCCGCCTTGGAGGCTGGGAGATTGACTTGCGGTTCATCCAGGGCTGGTGGGCCATACCAGCTCCAAGACGACCGAGATCTATACACATGTGACAAAGCAGAGCATTGCAGCGATTCGGAGCCTAATTGACCAGATCACAATCTCAAAGCCGACGAAGGGGGTGAAGCCAAGGGTGAAATAAATGCACCTGCACATCATGGTGCCTTTATCCAACCCAAGGGGCATGATAGACGCACCCTCGGGCGTCAATCCAGTACACGGCACCCGAACGAGATTTTTGCTATATTACCCGAAAAAGGAGGTTCAATGAGCGTTAGAACATTCACAGCAGTTCTTCATCGAGAAGAAGATATGTATGTGGCTGAATGTCCGGAGGTTGGCACAGTCAGTCAAGGCGCAACGGTTGAAGAGGCTCTGGTAAATCTCAGAGAGGCAACTGAACTCTATCTTGAAGAATTTCCAATGCCGGAAACGGAAAAGGCGCTACTGACGACTTTCGAGGTTGCTCTCAATGCCTAATTTGCGGAAAGTCTCCGATGGGGTGAAGATACTTCTCGTTTATCCAAAGTTTCCGGAGACGTTTTGGAGCTTTAAATATGCGTTGAAATTTATCTCCAAAAAAGCGGGTAACCCGCCTCTTGGATTATTGACTGTAGCCTCGATACTTCCTAAAGAATGGGACAAAAAACTCGTAGACATGAATGTGACTTCCCTGAAGGACAAAGACCTCAAGTGGGCTGATTTTGTTTTTATCAGTGCTATGGCTATCCAAAAAGAATCTGTAAAAGGAATCATCAGCCGATGTAAAAAAATGGGTATTAAAATTGTAGCTGGTGGACCTCTCTTCACAAGTAACCATGACGAGTTTGAGGAAGCAGACCATCTGGTACTCAATGAGGCCGAGATTACACTCCCATTATTTTTGGAAGATTTAGAGAATGGGTGTGCTAAACATATTTACTCCGTTAGAGATAACCCCGATAGGCAGGATAACGGTCGCCCACAACAACCTATCTCTAACGGAGTTTACACATCTTCCCAATGGGCAGATATAAAGAAGACACCTATCCCGAACTGGGAACTTGTCAATATGAAAAAATATGCTACAATGAATATTCAGTATTCTAGAGGTTGCCCCTTTAATTGTGAATTCTGTGATATTACCTTGCTCTATGGACACAAACCACGAACAAAGGATAAGGATCAGATATTAGCAGAGTTGGAGAGTCTGTATTTACAAGGCTGGGGGGGTGGAGTATTCTTTGTTGATGATAATTTCATCGGGAATAAAGCAAAGTTGAAAAATGAGGTTTTACCCGCTCTTGCTAAATGGATGAAGCAAAGAAGATATCCTTTCGTATTTACCACCCAGGCATCTATAAATCTTTCTGATGATGAAGAACTTATGCGATTGATGGTTCAAGCAGGATTTCATACAGTTTTTGTTGGTATTGAAACTCCGAATGAGGAGAGTTTAGAAGAATGCAGTAAGTTTCAGAATAAGAATCGTGATTTAATTGGTTGCGTTAAAAAAATTCAGACGTTTGGTTTGCAGGTGGAGGGAGGATTTATTGTTGGATTTGATAATGATCCGTTCTCAATTTTTGAAAGACAAATCGAGTTTATTCAAAAAAGCAAAATTGTTACTGCAATGGTTGGCTTATTAAATGCTCCTCGTGGTACAAAACTTTACCAACGTCTTAAAAAGGAGAATAGATTGCTAAAGAATCCTTCTGGAGATAATACTGACTTTTCGATAAACTTTATCCCTAAAATGAATTATGAAATACTCATTAATGGCTATAAAAGAATTATCGACGGAATCTACTCCCCTAAATCTTATTACGAACGGGTTAAGGGATTTTTAAAAGAATATAAGCCACTAAAAAAGTTGCATTTTCACTTCGGTTACATTCGTTTCCATTTCGGTTATTCCGGTGCATTCTTTAAATCCCTATGGTTTCTTGGCATAAAAGATAAAGCAAGGGTTTATTATTGGAAACTCTTTTTTTGGGCTTTTTTTAAACGACCGCGTCTTTTCCCATTGGCATTAACCTATGCGATTTATGGTTACCATTTTAGAAAGGTTTATGAAAAATACTTATAAAATATTTTGTAAAAAGGTTCGCCTAACTTCAGGCTTGCGACTTCGCTTACGCTTCGTCTGACTCAGTTGTCCGTGGAAGTTTACTTGCCCGTCCAAGCAAGTTCGCAAACCCGAGTCCCGATGTTCGGACATTCGCGGAGCGCTCCCCTCGGCACTGGTTGCCTGCCTGCGGCGGGCAGGTCAGACTCCGATCGTCGATTCCGATCGCCGATTCCGACGGATTCTGTCGAACGAACTCTGTCGAGCTACGCCCTTCGATGTGCTCGTTCGCTCCGTCCGCCTGCCTGCGGCGGGCAGGCCTGCCTACGGCGGGCCGCCGGCCTGAGGCGGATCGCACATCTTTGGACTAAACTTCAATGTCTCGCTCGTGCCTGCCTATGGCGGGCCGTTGGCCTGAGGCGGATCGCACATCTTCGGGCTAAACTTCAATGTCTCGCACATGCCTGCCTACGGCGGGCCGTTGGCCTGCGGCGTGGCTCGCCACTTCGTTAAGCCCGAGTGGAAGGAAGCCTCAGTCCATCCCGACCTCTACATCCAGTTCAAGGGTGTCTTCCTTCTCGGCCCTACCGGAACCGGCAAGACTCACCTGGCCCAAGCTCTTCCCCGATCCTCTTCATCGCCAATGCGATCCTCGACCGGCTTGGCCGCCTTGGCGCGCCTAGCGCACACATCACACCAAGTCGTCATAAAAGGTCAGTCATACAGGAAAAAGCTTGCACCCGAACCGGACAACGCTTAACCCCCTCAACCACAGGACGCTTAACATGATCCGACCGCCCTGAACCATGATCGCTTGACTCCCTCAATCGGAGTCACTATTATACTATCGTTCAAGCAAGGCAACAGATGGAGAATCGTTCTGGCCCTGCCTGGGGAATATGATGGCCCCTGACAAAGGACCCTCGATCTGAAAATAACAATCAATAAACGGGGTTTCAACCGGAATAAATCATCCTTTCAATTCCAGAAAGCTAAGATTTGACTTGACAAATTGCCAAATTTTAGTTATTTTTTGCTAACTTTTGGGTCATTTTTGTTCACCCTTTAACTGAATCAGCCAATCCGATACGTGAGAGGATTTGTGCGAAATGAATGCGATCATCCTCGCGGGGGGAAACAACAGCCGAATCTCTACCACCAAGTCCTTCATCAAACTCGACTCACGCGCCATTATTGAAAACACCATCCAGATATTAAGCAAAGAATTCGATGAGGTCACAATAGTGGCTAATGATAGAGGAAAATATCTCCACCTGGGACCCAAAGTTGTCAGTGATATTTTTGTCCACAATGGTCCACTGGGAGGCATTCATGCGGGGTTAACGGCCTCGGGAAGTTTTTATAATTTTGTAGTAGCGTGTGATATGCCTTTTATTACCAGGGACATCATCCATTATCTCAAGGCTCAGGTCGATGGGTATGATATCATCATCCCTGAACGCAATGGACTTTTAGAACCCCTTTGCGCCATTTACTCCCAAAATTGTTTGAAACCTATTGCTGAGCAATTAGCCAGCGGTGATTTGCGCGTACGTTCATTTTTTGACCAAGTGAGGGTAAAAAAGATTAACTGGGAAGGTTTTAAACAATTTGATCCTGAGCAAAAGGCTTTTTTCAATATTAATACGCCACAGGATTTAGAAAGAGCCGAAAGAAATTTAGCAGCCCAATCCCTGAATGACCGAACTGACTGAAACCTTTGAAATCCTCGGAATCCGTGGGGGTGAGCGGCTCAGCAAAAACGATGTGGTCATTAAGGAAAGCTCTTTAACTATTTTCGTTAACGATAAAGAATTGGTGACCCTGCTTTGTTCACCGGATCGCCAGAAAGCGCTGGCGGTAGGCTTTCTCTTTTCAGAAGGCTTTTTGCAGAGCAGAGAGGAGATAGAGAGTTTGATTCTCAACCAGAGCAAAGGAATCGTTTGGGTCAGATTAGCGAAGGATTTTCAGATTGACGAAAATTTCATAAAGGGAAGGACGGTCACCTCTGGTTGCGCCAGGGGGATCATGTTTAACCGACAAAGGGATTTTTTACCGAATCCTGCTATGCGAAGTGATCTGAGAATTGATGCAGAGGCCATATCCCGGCTCATGACCAGCTTGCAGGTGGCATCGTCTTTGTTTGAATCTACTGGCGGAATACACAGTTGTGCCCTGGGTCAGGGTGAGGAGATCATCCTCTTTCGGGAGGACATAGGCAGACATAATGCGGTGGACAAGATCATCGGTGAATGTTTGTTAAACCAAATAACTACCGCTGATAAAATTGTTTTGACCAGCGGCCGGATGTCCTCAGAAATTGTGTTAAAAGTGGCTCGAGCAGGTATGCCCATCCTGGTTTCCAGAACGGCTCCTACCAGTGCTGCCATCAAACTGGCAGATGAATTTGGATTAACTATGGTCGGCTTCGCTCGCGGAAAGAGAATGAATGTCTATACTCATGATTGGCGCATAAATTGATTTCAAGAATGAATGGTGTTATTCTTCCGTTGTTCGCGAATAGCAAGAATTGGATGGATGGATTATTGGAGTAATGGAGGCGAGGGAAACTGCATTAAAATAGCGGTTCTGGCCACGGTGCTTGTTTCGGAGCGAACCAGAACTGTGTCTTTAGATCGGTTGTGATTATTTTTTTTCAGCCGGAACTGAACTCTGATAAATTAACCCATGTTTAGGGCATTGAATGATATGACCAATATCGACTTCATAAACAGACAGATTGACCGATTAAGAAAAGACGGAAAGCTTTCGACTGAGTATCTTAACTTTTATGAAGATATTCTAAAAGCCCAGTTCACAAATCTAAGACGAGTTAGCCAAAAAAATATAAACCGTCAAATTCAATCTTTTGACGTCCAGCAACGTTTATCTGAGGGACGGCCTATCCTGGATTTTGAACAAGTGAAATTGAATAACGACTTCCTGAAAGGTTTATTTCAGGACCTTTTAGCTACGATGGAAAGATACCAGGGGGAAAATAAATCGGACATTATCAATTTAAAATCGGCCAGGGATAAATACCACCTGGACCTGGAAAAATTGGTTCTAAAAGTGGTTTCCGGTGATCAGGAATTTTTTCAAACTGTCTCTGCGGAACTCAACGTAAAAAAGGGATTCCTTCTATTCTTGGCCAGGATGTTAGCCAATCCCCTCCTCGAATCCTATGCTCACGGTTTGCAGAATAAGATCAGTGATGAACAGTGGCTCAGAGGCTACTGTCCGATTTGCGGTAACCCACCTGGCATGGCAAGATTAGAACAAGAAACGGGCAAGAGAATCCTCTGGTGTTCCTTTTGCAATTCCGAATGGGCTTTTCAGCGAATTCATTGTCCTTTCTGTTCCAACAAGGACCATAACCGCCTGAGTTACTTCTTTGTGGAGGAAGAAAGCCCTTATCGGGTGGATGTCTGTGAAAATTGTAAGAAGTATCTCAAAACCATTGATGAAAGGAGGCTGCCCGAAAAAAGAGAAATTCAGATGCGAGCTGAAGATCTGACTACTTGTGAGCTAGATATTGCGGCGGAGAAAGAGGGGTATCAGAATGGACAGTGGTGGCTTTGAGGAGAAAGAAATTCCGGTTAAGGCTACCTTACTTGATTTCAAGAAAGGAGGCCAACGAGACACATGAATATTTCACGACGAGGATTCATCAAGGTTTCCAGCGCAATGACCTCTGGAGCGATGCTAAGTCGCTTCGGGTGGGATAGCTGGCCTGCCAAAACCTCTGAGGAAGAACTGAGAATCAAATACGCCCAGGAGAGCACGACCATCTGTCCCTACTGTGCGGTGGGCTGTGGCCAAATTGTATCGGTCAAAGAAGGGAAGGTGATCAATATCGAGGGGGATCCGGATCACCCCATCAATCAGGGTTCGCAGTGTAGCAAAGGGAGTGCGCTCTATCAGTTGGCCAATAATGATCGGCGAATCACCAAGGTCATGTACCGAGCGCCTTACAGTGACCAGTGGGAGGAGAAGTCTTGGGACTGGGCGTTGGATGAGATTGCTAAACGTATCAAAATGGCCAGAGACGCTACCTTTACGGCTAAGAACGCCAAAGGCGAGGTGCTCAATCGCACTGATGGTCTAGCGTCTCTGGGAAGCGCGGCCATGGACAATGAGGAGTGCTGGCTGTACCAGAAGTTTTTGCGTTCTTTGGGCCTGGTGTATATCGAACACCAGGCGCGTGTATGTCACTCATCGACTGTTGCGGCTCTGGGAGAGTCGTTTGGCCGAGGTGCCATGACCAATCACTGGATCGATATTAGGAATAGCGATTGTATTTTGATCATGGGGAGTAATCCTGCTGAAACTTTCCCTATCTCTTTTAAATGGGTGACCAAAGCCATAGAACGTGGTGCTACCCTCATCAGCGTTGATCCCCGATTTACTCGTACCTCTTCCAAAGCGCATATCTACGCGCCATTGCGTTCCGGAACCGATATCGCCTTCTTGGGCGGCATGATCAAGTATATTTTGGACAACAATCTCTACCACAAAGACTATGTGGTGGAATACACCAATGCCTCGTTTTTGATCAACGAAAAATTCGGATTTGAGGATGGCCTCTTCTCCGGCTACGACAAGCCCAAACGAAAATACGACAAAGCCACCTGGCAGTATCAGGTGGATGAAAAGGGATTCCCCAAGCGGGATAAAACCTTGCAAGACCCCCAGTGCGTGTTTCAATTGCTCAAGAAACATTTTTCTCGCTATGATCTGGATAAAGTTTCCGCTATTACCGGTACGCCAAAGCAGAAGTTATTGAAAGTATACAAGGCCTATTCGGCTACCGGGCAACCGGGCAAGGCCGGTACTGTTATGTATGCTATGGGCTGGACCCAGCATACCGTGGGCACCCAGAATATTCGAGCAATGTCTATTGTACAGTTGCTTCTGGGGAATATCGGCATCGCAGGCGGTGGGGTGAATGCAATGAGAGGAGAGTCCAATGTGCAAGGCTCTACGGATCATGCCTTGTTGTTCCACATTCTACCAGGATACTTAAAAAATCCCCGCGCCTCAGATGTTACCTTGAAGGCTTACAACGAGAAGTACACTCCCAAAGCCAGTGATCCTAAGAGTGCTAACTGGTGGGGCAATTATGCGAAATATTCGGTAAGCCTGCTCAAGGCCCTGTATGATGACCATGCCCAACCAGCCAATGAGTTTGGCTATCAGTACTTGCCTAAATTGGATGACGGCGAGGATTGCTCCTGGATTTCTCTGTTTGAGGCTATGTATGCTGGGAAATTTAAAGGCTTCTTTGCCTGGGGCCAGAACCCAGCCTGTAGTGGGCCCAATGCAGAGATGACTCGCGAAGCTCTGGGTAAACTGGACTGGATGGTGAATGTAAATCTCTGGGAGACTGAGACGGGCGCTTTCTGGAAGCGACCGGGTGTGAATCCCGAGAAGATCAAGACCGAGGTATTCTTGCTTCCCTGTGCCGCTTCCATGGAGAAAGAGGGGAGTATCACCAACAGTGGGCGCTGGATGCAATGGCGCTACAAAGCCGTCGATTCACCCGGCCAAGCCAAACCCGATGGCGAAATCATTCATGAGCTGTACCTGCGGGTGAAAAAACTGTACGAGACGAAGGGCGGTACCTTTCCAGAACCCATAACCAAGCTGAAATGGGATTATGCTAAGAATGGCAAGGTAGACATTCATGCGGTGGCCAAGGAGATCAATGGCTACGACTTGAAGACGGGAAAACTTCTGCTTTCGTTTGCCAAGCTAATGGACGATGGTAGCACCTCTTCGGGCAACTGGATCTACTGCGCCAGTTACACCGAGGATGGCAATATGGCGGCCCGACGGGATACCAAAGATACTTCCGGCATCGGTCTCTATTCTAAATGGGCCTGGTGCTGGCCGTTGAACCGAAGAATTATTTATAACCGGGCTTCGGTGGATAAAACTGGTCAGCCCTTGGACAAAGAGCATCCGGTTATCCGTTGGGATGCCACATCCAATGAAGGCAAAGGCGCCTGGGTTGGCGATATTCCGGATGGCGGCTGGCCTCCCATGGTCAATGAGGCCGAAACCAGGTATCCGTTCATCATGAGGTCTGAAGGCTTTGCCCGAATCTTTGGGCCAGATCTGGCTGACGGCCCGTTTCCGGAACATTACGAGCCGCTGGAATGCCCGGTCAAAAATATGATGTCCAGCGTCCTTTTCAATCCCACTTCCAAGCGTTGGGACCTTGTGGGTAGCGATATGGATAAGTTTGCTCAGGTAGGTGATCCCCGCTATCCTTTTGTAGGCACTACCTATCGTCTCAGCGAACATTGGCAGACGGGCGCCATGACCCGCCAGATGCCGTGGCTAGTGGAAATGCAACCCAATATGTTCGTGGAGATGAGTAAGGAGTTGGCCAAGGAGTTGGGCATCAAAAATGGCGAGTGGTGCGTCGTGGAATCGGCTCGAGGCAAAGTTCGGGCAGTGGCCATGGTCACTTCAAGATACAAGCCCTTTAATATTGGGGGCAATATCATTCATGAGGTGGGGTTACCATGGTGTTTCGGCTTTATGGGACTGGCCACGGGTGATAGCGCCAATACCTTAGTACCGAATATCGGCGATGGAAACACCATGATTCAGGAATCCAAGGCTTTCCTGGTAGACGTCAGAAAGGAGGTGTGACATTATGAAAGGCAAATCCGTTTTAGTGGATCTCTCCAAATGCATCGGTTGCCGGGGATGCCAGGTGGCCTGTAAGCAATGGAACCAATTACCGGGAGAACAGACCGTCAATTGGGGCTCCTATCAAAACCCACCTGATCTATCGGCCTTCACGTATACTCTGGTTCGTTTTAAGGAAGTGGAAGGAAATGGCCAGGTGAAATGGAATTTCTTCAAGGACCAGTGCCATCACTGTGTAGATCCACCTTGTAAGTATTCGGCTGATGACATAGTCAAAGACGCTATTGTGGTGGATGAAAATGGTGCGGTTTTTTACACGGAGAAGACCAAGGAATTGGGCAATATGGATTTGAAGGAAGCTTGCCCCTACGGTATTCCACGCCGAAATTCGGTTACTATGCAATGGGTCAAATGCACCTTCTGCAAGGACCGTATTGCCAATGGCCTGGTGCCTGCCTGTGTCAAAGCCTGCCCTACTGGGGCCCTGACTTTTGGCGATCGTGATCAGATTCTGGCTCAGGCCAACCAGCGGCTGAAGGAGATCAAAGTCGCCCATCCCAGTGCCCAACTGTTGGACATTGACGACGTGCGTTGGATTTACTTGTTACACGAAGCCGAAGCTCAGTTCCAGATGGGTTTGAGGGAAGAAAGAACCTACCATTTTGGCTGGAACAGGATTCTTTCTCCCACTACCCTGGCTTTGGGCATCCTGGGCCTAGTCTTCAAGTGGCGTGAAAGAGGATGGAAACAAGCTGGGTGAATTTAAATGAAGCAATGGCGTAGTTTGTTGGGGGGATAGTTCTGGCCCTGGGGGTTCAGGCTTTCTCCACCGGCACCTTAAATCAAATCCAGAGGCCCCTTGTCGCGGTAGGGGGGACTTTTTTCCTGCACCATCATTTTTGATGCCTTGGACAAAGCAAGAAACGTGATTAACCAACTGAGAAAGGAGGATACATTGAAGATTGACAGACAAAGACTCCCGCTTCGAAGTAGGATCCTGTGTTGCAATCCGTATTCAGAATTTCAAATCACGCCACTATTATTTAACTGGGTCTTCTCCACATCGAGTGGGTAAGATTCAGCTGTTTTTGGGGTTCATAGGTGATCGAGGGTGGATGTCAGGACCTTCAACCTGAGATACCCCTCATTGCGCAGTCCGTAAGCTCGACGCTGGATGACCCGGATCTTGTTGTTGAGACCTTCAGCGAAGCCGAGCGAGATTTTGTTTTCCGGCTTGCATTAGGCATCGAGGAGGCGCTTGCGTTTATGCATTGTTCAAGATACAAAAACTTGAGCATACTTAAAACCCAAACGCCTTGTCATTCCTACACGCTTTTCACTTTTTCACCTGAATTCTACCCACTCAGTTGGGAGAAGACCCATTTAACTTAGCAGGAGGATTTATGAAATCACTAGGAGTCTTTTCGTTACTGCTGATCTTGGCAAGTTTTCTAGTTGTCCCGACGGCCATAGCTGGTGGTTTAGAGCTTAAGCCCTATGGATTTATCAAGGGTGATATGGTCTATGCCACTAAGGGCGTCCTTTCTTTTGATAAACCCAACCTATCAGCAGCGCAACGTGCCAGTGGCGCGGACACTGCCGCGCTGGGATTTACGGCCATGCATACCCGTTTTGGCCTGAAAGGTAGCACAGGCGACAATGTCAAAGTCGGTGGAACGCTGGAATTGGATTTCTTCGGGGAGGGATTTGATGCCAATGCCAAGCCCCGCATACGCCTGGCTTACGCCTGGATGGCAGCCGGGAACTTTGAACTACGTTTCGGACAACAGTGGGATATATTCTCCCCCAACAATGCCACTACCAACAACACTAACGGAAATATGTGGTATGCTGGCAACCTGGGTTTTCGCCGCGGCCAGATTCAGTTACTCTACAAAATACCGATGGAAAGCTTAGCGCCGATGGTGCAACTGGCATTTTGTGAAGGGTCAAAAGAGGCTGTCGGTTTGGGTGCAGACAACTATGCTACCCTACCCATGATCCAGGGCCGTCTATCCGCCAAGTTGCTGAAGAAAGGCGTGGTTGGTGTTTACTTCGTTCACGCCTCCTACGATCCAAATCCAGACGTAGGGGATGACGAATATAACACTACCGGGCTTGGTTTAGATTTTGACCTGCCCTTCAATCCGCTGTTAGCACTGAAAGGTGAAGTCAACGTGGGCAAAAATCTACTCAACGCCAACCTGTTCAGCATCTCGGGCAATGGCTCCAGGAATAATGACAAAAAAAGCCTGTGCCTGTGGGTTAATGCCATTTCCAAACCCTTCGACAACTTGAACATGGTAGCGGGATTCGGTATGGATAAGAACCAAACCGACAACCTGTCGCCCGGTGCCACCGAACAAAACACGGTTATTTACGGTGACTTGATTTTCCCCTTCGGTAACGGTTTCTCTATCGCCCTGGAAGCGCAAAGCATTACCACAAAAATAAAGGGCGGAGACAAGAATTCAGCACTCGTTCTCAACGTGTCTGGTAAGGTAGATTTCTAACGGTGCAAATCCGGAAGGCTTAACTAAGGGAGCCAATAAGTTGAGCTTGGTCGTCCCATTCGTCGGGAGACCAATACGAGGAATCACAGTGGGGCGATCAAGCTCACCCTTGTCCAGGCAGCTTTAGGAGGCTGCTGTTAATTACCACCGAAAACTGACCCACTTTTCCCGCTGAAAATTGACCCACCTCTGATCACCCGCCTGCGGCGGGGAGATTGGCTATTTTCCCTTTTCTGCCAACCTTCAGGAGGAGACTATCGAGGTGCTAACAATGGATCAGTGGGTCACTATCAGGACTCTCCTGCCCGCCGCAGGCAGGCTCCAGAACCCCCGGCTCGGAACACGGAAGATCGCGCAAGCGCTTCATCCGCGCACACAACATCAAGATCGATCCCGCACGCTCGACCTGCCGCCTGGAGGTTCCGCCCGGAAGCGCCAACCTCTTGACATCCCCCCGTGCGTGATGTATATTCGCGACGCAGTCGCAAGTTTTCCGAACCGGCCGAAATCAAGTTTTGCGTGAATGCCCCGCGCAGTACTGCAACCTCTTGGCCGAGGTGGGAAAGCTGCACGGGGCGTTCCGTTCTCTACAGGGAAGTGTCGGATAAGGTGTAAACAAAACTGTAAACCAATCCGACAACATCCCGGTACCCTCCGGGCTGCTCTTCCTCTCTTTAAACAAAAGAAGCCCGCCCTTCGGCGAGCTTTGTGGTGCGGAGAGGGGGGGATTCGAACCCCCGATAAGAGTTTTAGCCCCTATAACCGCTTAGCAGGCGGTTGCCTTCAGCCACTCGGCCACCTCTCCATTTGCAAGACCCCTGGCAGCCTCCATGGGGTGCAGGTGTCCAAACCTGTTTCAATATAAAACCTCCGACAAATGTTTGCAAACCCTTGAATCCCACGGCGCGCGGCGGGAGCATGGAACGCTGAACAGGCTAGGTCCTCACCTCGCTCCCAACCTTCTGAAGCTCATGCCGCAATAATCCGTCGTCGCGATCAACGCCTCACGACTTCGGAAGATCGTGGGGGTCGACGAGGGAACGGTAGCGTTCAAGGTCATCGGCGGGATGAGTCGAGGCGGCGAATATCCAGATGGGATAAAGCCGCGAGAAGATCGTCATGATATCGGTGAGGAACTCAGGCCTGTAGAGACGCCTGTGCGACGGAGGGTGCGACCTCTCGATAAGGAACATCCTGAGCTGTGCAATCCGGTCTTTGTCCCGTGCGGGGTCGAACCGCGGAATGATGGTCTCGTTGTCGCCGGCGAGGTCGAATACTGAAAATGTGCGGCCAATGCCAAACTCGTTGCACGTTTTGACAAACAACTCAGGCGCCTGTGTCACGTTTGCCCGGAAGAATGATGTGTCCTCCTTCGGACTGTTGTTGACAAAGATGCCGACTTCCAGCCCCTCCGAGGTCCAGACAAGAAACAGCTCGCTGTCCATTTTCCAACGCCCAAACCGGACGAGAAAGTAATCGCGGTAGGGAGCCCCTTTCGCGAACCTCATATCCTTCGTAATTCGCATGATCGCCTTGTTGAACTTCGGCTCCACTTCAAAGGCGGGATTGAGGTAATGGATGAACTCGCCGAGCTGTGAAATGAGCGCCCGGGCAGGTGCCACAAGATCGTTTTCGTACATCTCGCGGTGTGCGTCGAACCATTGCTTGTTGTTGTTCTTCCGCAGCCCCTTCATGAAGTCGAATGCCTTCCGGGAGAGGCCGGTGAAATCGGGAGTTGCCTGTTTCATCTCTGAGACTCTTGTTGCTTCTCTACAGGGTGTGGCGTAAATTAGTACAGTTTTTGCACATTCACAATTGCTAACCCCGGTGCGGAAACAGACCGTGCCGACGCTCCGGCGAGCCCACAACTCCTTTCTACTGCGGGGAAAAGGACTGTGCGGTGAGCTGAAGAGGAACCACCTTGCGGGAGAGACATGGAACAACGCGTGCTGTCCGTCCATGAGCTTCGCGACATGGCGAAGGAGATCCGCCGCGACATCATCCGTATGCTCGTCGAGGCGAAATCGGGCCACTCCGGCGGCCCGCTCGGCTCCGCAGACATTTTCGCTACGCTCTACTTCGGAGGCGTAATGAGGTATCGTCCGGATGAGCCTCTCTGGACGGACCGGGATCGATTTGTTCTTTCTGCCGGACATATATGCCCGGTCCTTTATGCGACGCTTGCCGAGGCGGGCTTCTTCCCGAAAGCAGAGCTGATGACGCTTCGCAAGTTTGGCACCCGGCTGCAAGGCCACCCGGGGCGTGACATGGGGCTCCCCGGTCTCGAGACGTCCGCTGGCTCGCTTGGACAGGGGCTCTCCATCGCCGTCGGCATCGCGATCGGCGGGAAGTATCTTGCGAAATCGGATTGGCATGTCTTCGCGTTCTGCGGCGATGGCGAGATGCAGGAGGGCTCAATCTGGGAAGCCCTCATGGCCGCGGGATACTACAAGCTTGACAACCTCACTATCATCATCGACCGGAATTATTGCCAGATCGACGGACGCACCGAGCAGGTCATGGGCCTTGATCCGCTCGGCGAGAAGCTCTCGGCGTTTCGCCTTCATGTTGTCGAGGCCAACGGGCACGATTTCGATGCGCTCCTCTCGGCGTTCCGGGAAGCTCGCTCTGTGAAGGGCCGCCCGACCGCCATCGTCGCCCGCACGATTATGGGGAAGGGCGTCTCGTTCATGGAGGACGACTATACCTGGCATGGGAAACCTCCGTCGAAGGAGCAGGGGGAACGGGCGCTTGCTGAGCTTCAATGACCCTCATGCAATGAAAGGGAGGAAGGCATGTTCGATGTGACGGCGCCGCCACAGAAGAAAGCGACACGGTACGGCTTTGGAGAAGGCCTCGTGGCGGCGGGAGAGAAAGACCCTCGCGTCGTCGTTCTCGGATCCGACATCACGGGCTCGGTAATGACCTCCATGTTCCGCGACAGGTTCCCCGACCGCTTCTTCAGTCTCGGCATCGCCGAGCAAAACGCCACGACGGTGGCAGTCGGGCTCGCTCTCACCGGCTATGTTCCGTTCATGTCCACGTACGGTGTCTTCGCGTCGGCACGGAACCTTGACCAGCTGAGAGTCTCGGTGTGCTATAACGAGGCCAATGTGAAGATCGGCGGCGGACACGCAGGGATCTCCGTTGGACCCGACGGCGCGACGCACCAGGCGCTCGAGGAGATTGCCGTGACACGCGTCCTCCCTCACATGACTGTGATTGTTCCCTGCGACGCAGTGGAGATGAAGAAGGCAACGATCGCCGCGGCGGAAGAGATCACCGGTCCGGTTTATCTCCGGTTCGGCCGGGAGGCGGTTCCCCTTTACACGAACGAGTCGACACCGTTCAAGGTGGGGCGGGCGGAGGTGTTCAGGGAGGGGAGCGATGTGTCGATCATTGCCTGCGGTGCGATGGTGTGGGAAGCCCTCGTCGCAGCCGAGGAGCTTTCGAAAGATGAGATCGACGCACGTGTCATCAACCTTCACACGATCAAGCCGATCGACCGGGATGCGATCATCCTCGCGGCACGTGAAACGGGAGCCATCGTCACGGCGGAAGAGCATCAGATCCATGGCGGACTCGGGGGCGCTGTCGCCGAGGTGGTGGTGCGAGGCCATCCCGTCCCGATGGAATTCGTTGCGGTCAATGACCGCTTCGGCGAGTCCGGAGACCCTGACGAGCTGATGCGCGCCTTCGGGCTCACGCATCGGGAGATCATCGCCGCAGTGAAGAGGGTCCTTGCTCGCCGCGGCTCATGAGAACGGTGTTCCTGCACAGCTTATTGTTGTACTCTATGTCTTGCCATCGGAGGCAGAATGATCAGATACGCAGATAGGATGAGGCGACTCGGGACTGAGACCGCCTTCCTCGTTCTTGCGAAGGCGAAGGCGCTCGAGGCCCAGGGGAGGAGCATCATCCACCTTGAAATCGGAGAACCGGACTTCGATACACCCGGGAATATCAAGGCAGCGGCGACGAGGGCGCTTGACGAGGGCTATACCCACTATGGACCGGCGGCAGGACTCCCTCAGCTCCGCGAGGCAATCGCGGAGGAGACGAGCGCATCGCGCGGGATCAAGGTCGATGCGTCGAACGTTGTCGTGACTCCGGGCGGCAAACCGGTCATGTTTTTCGCCCTCCTCGCACTCATCAACGACGGTGACGAGGTCATCTACCCAAACCCCGGTTTCCCCATCTACGAGTCGGTAATCAATTTCATCGGCGCGAAAGCCATGCCGATCGTGCTCCGCGAGGAGATGGGTTTCCGCTTCGATATCGATGAGCTCAAACGCCTCATCACACCGCGAACCCGCATGATTGTTCTCAATTCTCCCCAGAATCCTACCGGGGGCGTCCTCACCGACGAGGACCTTCGTGAGATTGCCTGGCTCGCAGTTGAACATGATCTCATCGTCCTCTCGGATGAGATCTACCGGCGTATCATCTATGACGGGTTTCAGCACAAGAGCATTGCCTCTCTCCCCGGCATGCTGGAACGTACGATCATCCTTGACGGGTATTCAAAGACGTTCGCCATGACCGGGTGGCGGCTTGGATACGGCATTATGCCGGCTGAGCTCGCCGAACGCATGGCGCAGCTCCAGATAAACAGCAACTCCTGCACCGCGAGCTTCACCCAGATTGCCGGGATCGAGGCGCTCCGCGGGCCGCAGAAGGATGTCGAGGCCATGGTCGCCGAGTTCCGCCGCCGGCGCGACGTGATCGTGGACGGTTTGAACAACATCCCCGGATTTCGCTGCCATCGTCCGCAGGGGGCCTTCTACGTGTTTCCGAATATCACGGGCACGGGAAGGTCGTCGCGAGCGCTCGAGGACTACCTCCTCAACGAGGCCGGCATTGCAGCCCTCTCCGGGACGGCGTTCGGAAAACACGGTGATGGATATCTTCGCTTCTCCTACGCCAACTCCGTCCCGAACATCGAGGAAGCACTCAGGCGCATACGGAGTGCGGTCGAGAAGCTTTGAGGTGTCACGGTGCAGACGATGAATTGGAGAATGACCCTGACGGCAGCACGCCCGCCATCAGAGTCGCCGCCGCTGTGAGAGACGCGCCACCACACCCCGGGCTCCGCGATGCATACCGACAGTGTCGTGAGATCGCGCGGCGCCATTATGAGAATTTCCCGGTTATCTCATTTTTCCTCCCGAAGGCTGAGCTGAATGCACTGGCCGCGGTCTATGCCTTCGCGCGCTCCGCGGATGACGTCGCAGACGAAGGGGCGCTCCCGGCCGCTGAGCGCCATGCACGTCTCGGCGCGATGGAGGAGAAGCTTGGGAAGGTGTCGAGCGGCGCCCCTTCGGACAACCCGGTGTTCCTTGCTCTCTGCGACGCTCTCACTCGATTCGAAGTCCCGGCGGCCCTTCTCTCCGATCTGCTGAAAGCCTTCCACATGGACGTTGATCATGTGCAGCCGCGGTTGTTTGAGGATCTCCTCACGTACTCGCGCTTCTCGGCAAACCCGGTTGGCAGAATCGTCCTGAGAGTCTTCAGGTACCGCAATGACGCGATGGACGAATTGTCGGACAGGATTTGCACCGGACTTCAGCTCGCGAACTTCTGGCAGGATCTCTCAGTCGACCTTCCGCAGGGACGGGTGTACCTGCCGGTGGATGAAATGGAAAAGGCAGGGTACAATGATCAGCGGCTGCGGCAGTACGTCATTGACGAGGACTTCCGCCGGATGATGAGGCGGCTTATCGACCGGACCGAAGAGCTGTTCGAAGAAGGGAAGCCGCTCCTCCGGATGGTCCGCGGAAGCCTGCGGCTTCAGTTGGGTGCGACGTGGCTCGGTGGGAGAAAGATCCTTGAGCTGATCCGCAAAGCGGATTATGACGTTCTGCACCACAGGCCGCGGATCCACACACGTCATGCCGTGTCAATGATCCCTCGCATCCTCTTCCCAATCTCATGACATCATCTCACAGAGCGGACGGTGGTGCCGGGTCTCCGCTGCTGACAGCGCGGCGGAGCAACTTCTACTACTCGCTTCTCCTTCTTCCAAAGGAAAAGCGCGAGGCGCTGATGTCGGTCTATGAGTTCTTCCGCGCGGCCGATGACGCTGTGGACGAGCCGGGCGACCCCGCCGACAAGCGGCGGCGGCTCCGGGAATTCTCGGAGGAGTTCGAGGCGTCGCTCAACGGAGAGCCTGCGTCCGGTGTGTTCAGCGCAGTGAAGACGGTCATTGAACGGTTCGGCATCCCTGTCGAACCATTCCGAGACCTCCTCGCAGGGATGGAGATGGACCTGACGAAGCACCGGTATGAGACGTTCCAGGAGCTTCAGGAGTACTGCTACCGCGCTGCCTCCACGGTCGGACTTGTGTCGATCGCCGTCTTCGGATACAGGACGGAGGAAGCGAAAGAGTACGCGGTGAACCTCGGCAAGGCTCTCCAGTTGACCAACATCATCCGTGACGTCGCGCTCGATGCACAGGAGGGAAGGATCTACATTCCACAGGAGGATCTTGTCCGCTTTCGCTGTCCGGAGGAAGATCTTCTCCAGCGAAAGCTCTCGGAGGAATTCAGGCGGCTGATGCGGTTCGAGTGTGAGCGTGCCCGCGGTTTCTTTGAAAGCGCCCGCGCACACCTCACTCCCGAAGATGAACCGTTCATGACCGCCGCGCGTGTGATGGAGGCGATCTATGAGGGAATCCTCCGCAAGATCGAGTGCCATCGTTACGATGTCTTCACTGAGCGCATCTCACTCTCCCCCGTATCGAGGGGGATCATTGCGCTCGGCGCGTATCTGAAAAACGAGTTCTCGCGGCTTCGGTGAAGTACGACGTCAGTGTCGTCGGCGGCGGAGCCGCAGGCCTTTCGGCGGCCGTCCATCTCTGCCGTGCAGGCCTCCGGCCCGTCCTGCTCGAAGCGAGGAGGACGCTCGGCGGCCGGGCTTCATCCTACACCGACGCGGCAACGGGAGAGGAGATCGACAACGGCCAGCATCTCCTCATGGGGTGCTACAGTGCGACGCGCGAGCTCCTCCGGATCATCGGCTCGGACCACCTACTCTCCGTCCAACCATCGCTCTCAGTTCCATTCCTCAGCGGGGGAGGGAGCTTTGTACAGCTCTCCTGTCCTCCGCTTCCTTCACCGTTTCACCTTCTCGCCGGACTCCTGGCCCTCCCCCTGGGCAGCCCAGCCATCCGCCTGCGGGCTATCACGCGCGCATTCCACCTTTTGAAGGACGGAATCGAGGACGGCGATGTAAGCGTTCGTGAGTGGCTCACGCGGACGGATCAGCCTTCGGAGTGGCAGCATCGTTTCTGGGATGTCGTCGCCCTGGCTGTCATGAATGATCTCCCCGAACGTGCGAGCGCGAGAGTATTTCAGACTTTGTTGAAGACGATGTTGGGAGGGAGAAGGGAGAACTCGTCCCTCGCCTTCCCGCTTGTCGGCCTCCGGTTGCTGATTGCGTCACCCGCCGAGCGGTACATCCTCGCGAATGGGGGGGAGGTCAGGAGAGGTCTCCGAATCGACGGAATCGACGCCACCCAGGATGGGTTTGTCCTTCACGCTGCAAATGGCGTGGAGATCTCCTCGCGCGCTCTCATCTCAGCCGTTCCCTTCCAGCATCTGGACGAAGTCTTCCGGGATTCAACCGCTCGTGGGGGACTTTCAAACATCCTGCGTCAGGCGGGTGCTCTGACGCACTCGGCTATCGTCAATGTGCATCTGTGGTTCGACCGCGCAGTGACGCCTCTACCGTTTGCCGCCCTCCTCGACGGGAGGTTCCAATGGCTTTTCAACACGCCGGAGATCCGAACAGGGGACAAGGTGCGCCCGTCACATCTGACGCTTGTGATGAGCGGAGCGGGCGAGCTTGTGGAGAGATCTTCTTCCGATCTCGCGAGGATTGCTCTCGAAGACGTTCGCGCCGTCTTCCCTGCCAGTCTGGAGGCGGCTGTAACAAAACAGGTCGTCATTAAAGAAAGGAGAGCGACGATGGCATCACTCCCTGGAGTCGATTCAGTCCGTCCCGGGACGGAGACGCCGGTCAAGGGACTCTTCCTCGCAGGAGACTGGACCGCGACGGGTTACCCGGCGACAATTGAAGGCGCCATCCTGAGTGGACGCCGCGCGGCGGAATCAGTAGAGGATTTGTTTCGATCTCACGCCGCTGTGTGAGGATGCTGGACAGCGCTCCTCATCTCACGTTGGCTTCGTTGACTATTCGACGAAACAGTCCGTCGCGCTGGGCACGGACGACGAACTCCGGGTTAGCAGTAACAATGTAATGGGAATCGGTCGACTTGATAAACATCTCGGTCCTCTCGAGAACCTGAGCCTGGGTGATGTTGTCAAAACTCACGTTGAGGATGGAGACTTTACTCATGGCCGATATCGTAGACGTTCTTAGAGAGACAAAGGAGTGTAGCTATTTCACGGATTGTCGTACCCTGGCGGTCCTTCACATCTCCTGCTCCAGCTCCCACGGCAGATAGTACTTCTGCAGATTGATCTCGTTCTTCATCGAGCGATGATACCGCTCGATCTTCTCCTGGGTCATCGGATGGTACTGCGCTCCGTGCGTTTGAGTCATGCCTTTCGACTGGGGGTCCTTCCGCAACTCCTCCGAGACGTAGGCATTCCCGTTGTCCGACAACAACCGTGGCCGATGCCGGAAAGATGAACCCTTGGGACACCAAGCCGGTGTAGGTGAATTTGAAGAAAAACGGAGGTATTTCACTCTATAGCTGTTGTCACCGGTTGGTGAAACTGTGCTTTAGGTGAAACTGGGCTTGACTGCGAGTATATTTCACTATATATTGGTTTTCATCAGACGGTGACACTGCAAATATAGTGAAACAATGAACGACCAAAGTTCCAACATACAGACGCAGATTGCCAACCGGCTGAGCGAGCTCCTTGAGCGATTACCCAATGTCAGGCTGGTAAATCTTCGGCCGAACATGCGTTTCGCCGACGCCGAGGTCGATATTGACACGGTCGTCGATATTGGGAACTGCCAGTACGAGATACTCGTGGAAATCAAGTCGGATGGCTCGCCAGCCGCTATTAGGAGAGCAGCTGGTCAGCTCAAGGCTCTGCGTCATGCGTTTCCCGACAAGGAAAATCTCTATCTCGCCGTTGGGGCTCCATACATCTCTGACGACGGAATGGAAACCTGCAAAGAGGAACAAATTGGCTGTCTTGACGCTGTCGGTAACTGCTATCTGTCGTTTGGTGGGATACACATTGAAATCAAAGGGAACAAGAATCTTCAACCGGCAAAACGATCGAGCAAGTTTCTCTTTTCTCCCAAGTCGAGTCGTGTCGCCCGCGTCCTCCTCTCCGACTTGAACAGGTGGTGGCAGGTCCAGGAGATTGCAGGCGAGGCCGGGATCAGCATAGGTCTCGTATCAAGGCTGAAGCAGAAGTTGCTCGAAGAGGAGTTTGTCCTTGAACAGGATCGACGGATGAGAGTCAAATCTCCCCAACGACTCATTGATGCTTGGGTGGAGAACTACCGCTACAAGAGAAACATCATCGTGGACTATTACACCCTCGACGAAACACAGAAGGTCGAACGCCGGATCGCCAACTATTGCAGCCAGCAGAACATTCGCTATGCGCTCGGTTTGTTTTCTGCGGCTTCACGCGTCGCTCCCCACGTCCGCATGAACAAGTCCTTTGTCTTTGTTGATGTCAATCTAGATCAGGTAGCCAGCGCGTTGAACTTCAAACCTGTACCGTCCGGATCGAATGTCGTGCTTCTCAAACCCTACGACGCCGGGGTCTTCTACAAGAGCCGTGACATCGACGGCCTAAGGGTCGTTTCCGATGTGCAGATCTACATCGATCTCAAAACCTACAAGGGCAGGGGTGAAGAAGCTGCCGATTTCTTGATGCAACATTCTTTGAGTTCTTCATGGCAACAAAGTCAGAGTATGGGCAGCGCGAGGTAGAAGCTGCAAAGAGCGTTCTCATTGAGCTTATGCAGGTCCTCGGCGAGTACCGTGAGCAGATGGTGCTCATTGGAGGCTGGGTGCCCTTCTTTCTCTTCGGTCCCGAACATGTTGGCAGCACAGATGTTGACATTGCTCTTGACAGAGAAGAGATCACCGACGATGTGTATCGAACAATACGACAACACCTCGAGAAGCGAGGCTACACGCAAGGTGAGCAGCCGTTCGTCTTCACTAAAGAAGTGAAGATTGACGATGGCGACCCGATTACCGTTCAGGTGGATTTCCTTGCTGGTGAATATGGCGGTGTCGGCAAGGAGCATCGTCATCAGCCTCTTCAAGAGGACCTGAAAGCCAGAAAGGCCCGAGGGTGCGAGCTGGCCCTTGAGCATCACACGCAGGTCACAGTCGAGGGGATGATGCCTGGTGGGGCCGTCAATAGGGTGCAGGTAAACCTGAGCGAAGTCGTCCCCTTTATCGTGATGAAAGGAATGGCGTTGTATGGAAGGATGAACGAGAAGGATGCGTGGGATATCCACTTCTGTTTGAAGAACTTTGAAGGAGGCATAGACGCTCTTGCGAAGCAGTTTGAGCCGGTCATACAGAACAAACTCGTACAAGAAGGGCTTCGCAAGATCAGAGCAAAGTTCGTGTCGGTCGACAGCCTCGGTCCCACTTCTGTCGCGGACTTCGACGAGATTACGGACAAGGAGGCACGCGACCGGATCAAACGAGATGCCTATGAGCGTGTGACCGCATTGCTGGACGCACTAAAGGTCTCAGAGTTCAAGGAATGATGCTGTGGCTCCTTTTGTCGTGGCCGTTCAGGTGCGCAAATCGAAGACTTCCTTCGAGCTACGTTCCCCATCCCGACACTTCGACATTCAGAAACGTGCGTCAAAGATTGCGGGTAAATTGCAAATAAAATTCCTGAGCATTAAGAATCAGTATACGATGTTATGATAGTAACCAGCTAGGCAACGCCGCTACAAACGGAGCGAACAATGAAAACGCATGTTTGTTTCACATTCATCCTTCTTTTCTCTCTAGTCGGTTGCTCACAGCCGTCATCGCCCGTCGCTCTAGAGCTCGATTCCTCAATAAACGGAAAGACCGTTCTCTATCCCCGGAATCAGAAGTTCACTCTGCAACTGGACTTGCAGGCTGATGCCGGTTATCAGTGGAATTACTCAATCGGTGACACAAACGTTGTGCGAATTGACAGCACTTGCTACACACCCAAGAGTGGCAACTGGAATCAAATAGGCGGAGTCACCGTCGAAACATTCTTTTTCTGCACCGTGCAGACCGGACAGAGTGTCGTTACCCTAATTGAGCATCGGCAATGGGAGCCGAATGTTCCCGCCATCGATACCGCTGACGTTTACCTTAGTAGTGACTCATTAGAGAGAAGGTGTGGGGCGTTGCGGGAGGTTTATGGAGAACGTTAGGATTCAATCAGAAATGAACTAGATATGGTCCGCGTCCTGAAATATATTGGCCCCAGTTTCATGTGAGCACTTTTTAGGCTTAATTTGAGTAAGAAGGACTCACAAGACTGGGAAAGGGAAGATCATGGAGAAGAGCGGCGGAAGGTGGAGGTGGTGATGCGGCTTTTTCGGGGAGAGTCGATGGATGGGGTGAGCCGAGAGAACGGAGTGACGGTGTCGACCCTGACGAAGTGGCGGGAGGATTTCATCGCAGGGGGGATAGCGGGTTTGGAGAAGAGGGTATTTGAAGAGGCGCGGATCGCGCAACTGGAGAAGAAGATCGGTCAGCAGGCGATGGAGTTAGAGTT
>PEWR01000046.1 GCA_002779395.1 Ignavibacteriales bacterium CG07_land_8_20_14_0_80_59_12 | reverse complement strand
CGATCACCGGCGCATGGTTAATGAACGGCACGACGTCGAGCGAGACGGTATCCTGCACCTCCGCGCCATGGGAATCACGCACCCAGCAGGTTACGGTGTAGATTCCTGGCATATCGGGAGCCGTCCACGTCACGGCCGGCCCGGTCCCGGTGAAGATTCCACCGCTGGCGGTCCACGTCACAGTGAGCGAGTCGCCATCCCGATCGGCCGCGGTGACAAAGAGATGCGCAGAGCGGTGGACAGCCACAAGTGGTGAGTCAGCCGCAAGGGCTTTGATCCGCGGCGGGTAGTTGTTGACGCTCCGTCCGGCGTGGTAGTCGACCACGACGCCGTTGATCAACATCCTGTCGAGATCGTACGAGATGGACCCTTCGGCCGGCGCAAGGACGAGGACGACGGCGCCGTCCGCTGGTATGGACACCGAGGCCGATCCGAGCACCCATCTGGCGACGAACGAGTTCGACACGGCATCGTACAGATCGCACGTGGAATCGACGTCGACCGTGACCGATCGGGGAGCATCGTACGGATTGAAGTAGAGGTAGGTTTTGTAGGCGGGCGCGTGAAAGTAGTCGGTCACAAGGAGATCGAGCCGAAGGATCATCGGGACGTTCGTTGTGTCGATGATGGCCCCGAACACTCCGACGTGGGATGAACCGTAGAGGGCGAAGTTCGTCGCCGCCCATCCCCCTTCGACCGCGTCGCCGGTTGCGTAGGGGGTGATGTTGAAATTAGTCGGTTTGTATTTGTGGACGGCCTCATGGCCGATCAACGAGAGGGAATCATAACGGACCGACCAATCATAGCCGTCCTGGTTTTGCTGGGGGAGATATTTCCGGTAAAACAACCGCGCCGAGTTCGCCGCGTTGAGCATCCACTTCCCGATGGCGCGTGCATACCGCTCATCGTATCGGACGGCGGGGACGAGCGCGCTCGCGTGCTCGAAGGTGTTCATGAGAAAGGCGTAGTCGTTGTTCCCGTTGACCTCCCCGATCAGGCCGGCGCAGTCAAACGGCCCCCAGCTGTCGGTCATCATCCCCCAGCTCCGAAGCGAGGTGACATCGAAGCACCAGTTCATCATCTTCGTGATGTCGTATTCGGTGCCGAGCTCGGCGTTCAACCGCGCGGCGGCGTACGCGCCGTACGGAAGCTGGAGTTCGTAGGTCGGGTCCGCCGATTGGCTGATGAGGAACTCCATCGCCCATTCCGCCCCCATCCGGTACCGGGGATCGTGCGTGGTGACGAACGCGTTGTAGAGAATCCATGCGATGGCCCCAGCCGCCTCTGGTTCTTTCACACCGTTGTCGTTCGGTGTCATCGTCATGAGGTTCCACGCGCGATGGTTCATCATCGGGAGAGTCCACGGCGTCGCCTTTCCGCCCATGGCGACGACCGCATCAAGCCAACGGTCAGCCACTGCCACGAATTGGTTCTGAAAGTCCCCGGTGTTCGGATAGCGCGAGCATAGTTGGTAGAAGAAAACGTTCGGCATGGTATCGTACCACCAGTCATCCCAGCCGCTGCCACCCGGCCCGTTGAGGTAGACGTTTGCCCCGGAGGCACGATTGAACCAATCCTCACACATGAGGACCCAGTTCCATCCGTTCTGGCTCGATTTGTCGATGCCGACGAGCGATGCCCCGACGACCGCGGGGATGCAGTTGATCGCCTCACCTCCCGTGCCGCCGACGTAGGATGGAAGCGTGAAGGCGCCGTGGGTGGGATAGTTCGTCGAGCTTCCATTCAGCCGAACGAAGGGGAGATACTGCCCCGATGCGTTGAGGTCGAAGACGAGGGAGTCGTAGGCACGGGCGGCCTGCTTCCAGTCACGCATCTCATAGTTGATCGGGACAGAGAGCATCTTTTCGATGCGCGGGAGTGCGATCTGCTGTGCCGCGGCGGCTAGGGCAAACGCGAGTGTGAACACGAAAAGGAGGAGAACCGAAGATGGCCCTGAGTTCCTCATGATACCTCCAATGATATACCTCCAATGATCCCACGGCGCCATAGCCGAAGGCTCCGTCGTGAAGAACGGTCGACGAGCTGTTGTTATCATCGTACAACTGTTCATCGCCCATCTTCATGCTCGTTTTCGTCCAGAGGAAATTCGCCCCAGCAAGGAGGTCTATGTACGGGCGGATGACACCCTCGTTCGGTTCAACCCTGGCGAAGAGATGGAACTGAGCTCGCGGTCATCTCATCAGGGGAATCGACATCATGAGGCCGAGGGACTGTTCCAGTCCATCATCCATGTGACCTGCGAACAGCGGGAACCTCACCACGATTCCATCGCTCGACAGCCGGCGCGCGAAATGGACCACGCGTTCCTCACCCGGATAGAGGGTGAAGAAGTTGTCGGTGAGCTCCCCCAACCTCTCTTCCGCCTCGAGACAGACGCCTGGGGTGTATCCGTGCGATCGCAGCGTGATCGTCGCACCGTCTTCGTCGTTCGCCGCGCTGCCGCTCACCTGTGGTCCCCCCATGCCCAGGTCAAGCCACGGAACAAGAATCCGGTCATCGTCATCCAGGAGCTCACCGGAATCCTGCCGTGTGAGTGTCGCTCGGAAGAAGACGTCGTGGGCCTCCTCGTCCGTCACCGGAATCCCGGCCGAGCGGCGAAGACCGCCCCCCTTAAGAATGAACGCCTCCCTCCCCTCCTCGATCACCCTGCCTGCGAGGGTCTGTTTGACCACGCGAAGCGCCACCGGGATATCTTCCCTCGTGTCGTTAATCGAAACCAACCCGACACCGCCGCGGATCCTCCGGATCACAACCTTCACCGGTCGATAAAACCGGCGGGAGTAATAGTAGAGTGCCTTCGGCCTCCCACTGAAATCGATTGCTGACCAACTCGTGACCGGGCAGCAATCGTTCAACTGCCAGTAGAGCGTCCCTGCCGTTCGCCACTTCGCACTCCTCCAGTGGAGCACGCCGGTTCTGATCGCCTCCGCCTGGACAAGCTGCATCTGCAAGATCACATCCTCGACGCGATGAGCCAACCGCACCTCGCCGGCAAGAAACCGAAAGAGGCGCTCGGTCCCTTCGATCTGCTTGTTGTGGTGGCGCATGATCCGGCTCTGCAGATCGCGGTCTTCAGGGGACGTGAACTCGCGAACGGTGTGAATCGCCGGTGGCGCTTGAAACCCAAACTCCGTGACGAACCGCGCCTCGACGGTTTCATACTCGCGGAACGATCGGAAGTTGCTCCACACGTTCCACTCGTGGTGGTTCCCCTCGCGTCCGCTGTTCGGATCATCCCCTCCGAACGGAGATGAACGCCAATATGGAACACCCGGCGCGTGCGTTCGAACGACGTGAGGAAGGATCCTCTTGAAGAGAGGCGTGCCCGGCATCTCATCCACCGGCCTTCCCGTCTTCATCCTCCAGATCCATTCCGATTCGTTGTTCCCGCAGAAGAGTGCGACAGAAGGATGGTTGGAGAGCCGCTGCACGTTCTGCACCGCCTCCTTCTCCACCGACTTCGCCATCGCACGATGGTGGGGGTACGAAGCGCAGGCGAACATGAAATCCTGCCAGACGAGGATCCCCTCTTCGTCGCACGCCGTGTAGAACGACTCGTCCTCGTAGACTCCGCCTCCCCACACGCGGAGCATGTTCATGCCAGCCTCCTTAGCCGCATGAACGAGCTCATGGTATTTCTCCGCCGTCACGCGGGGAAGGAAGCTATCGGCCGGAATCCAGTCAGCCCCTCGCGCAAAGACCCTCGTCCCGTTCACATTGAGACAGAAACGCCGCCCAAACCGGTCGGGTGTCTGGTCGAGTTTCACGCTCCGGAATCCCGTCCTCCATGTGCGCAGGTCGACGAGCTCATCCCCCTCCCCGAGCAGGGCTGTCGTCACCGTGTGGAGCTTCGGCTCGCCAAGATCGTGCGGCCACCAGGGATGAACACCGCGCAGCGTGAACGACTCATCAACCCGGCGATCACAGGGAAACCGACGCTCGATCTCAGAGACTCCGTCGTTCATCGACAAGCGAACCGTCAATCCCTCCGGTTTGCTTCTTCCGGTCCGATGGAGATCGAGGATGAACCGAAGACTCGTTCGCTCTCCGGCCACCCTCTTGGTGAGGAGCTGGGCGTTTTCAATGAACGGAGCATTGGATACGAGAAGGTGGACGCCGCGCCAAATCCCGCTCGTGGCGAGTCGCGGGCCCCAGTCCCAGCCGAACGAATACTGCGCCTTGCGGATGTGGACACGGTAGGAGTCCAGTTCGGCGAACATTCTCCCGTGCTTCCTCTCCTCCTCCATCGCGAACCGCTTCGGCGATCTCAGCACAACCCGAAGGATATTCCGCCCGGGCCCGAGGGCCTTCCTCACGTCGAACGAGTGCCGGATGAACATGTTCTCAACGTGACCGACCCTCCTCCCGTTGAGAAACACCTCCCCCACCGTGTCAACCCCTTCAAAGACGAGGAGTACGGTTGCGGGCACCGGCCCAAAGTCGGGCCGATCGAACGTCCGCTGATACTCCCAGTCGAGATTTTCGATCCACTGGACCTCTGTCTCGGCGTCGCGGAAGAAAGGATCAGGGATGAGACCATTTGCCAGGAGGTCCGTGTGGACTGTTCCAGGGACTCTCGCCGGATGAGGGGAACGGGCCTCAGCGGGTCCCCCAGTTCCCCGGATCGCCCTGAAGTTCCATTCACCGTCAAGGGGAATGAGCTGTCTCATGAAGCCTTCTCTTCGCTCTCCAGTACGGTCAGCGCATCAAGGAGGTCGCTCCATCGCAGCCGCGCCGCAAGCACAACGCTGTCTGCGCCTGCGTAGGGAAGATAGAGATGCGCACCATAGCGGTAGGCCCCGCAGAGGAATACCACGTTGTTCACACCGAGTGCGGCGTGCCCGAGACGCTCGGCGGTCGTCTCTAGAACAAGGAGCGGCTCGATGCGAGATGTGACTTTCCATTCCTCCCGATGCGTGAGGAGCGCCGCTCCCAGATCGTATTCACGGCTTCCGTCGTGCCTGTGGTGCCCGATGTGGTAGATGAAGAGATAACGATCATCACCGATCCTGATCGGTGGAGCGCCCGCGCCGATCCATGATTTCGCGAACGTCGGGTCGTCGAGTGGAGCCATGATCATGCCGACGTCTTCCCAATCTCCCCCAAGGCCCGTGGCGTGCGCAAGGTGAATCGTCATCGCATCGGGCCCCTGCATCGGCCGATGGAACATCACGAGCGATCTGTCCGGGCGGTCGGGGAAGAGTGCAGCGTTCTTGTTGTCGACATCGTTGAGCGTGCCGCGAGCGGGGCCGAGTTTCCTCCAGGTGACGAGATCATCCGAGACGGCAAGGCAGACGCTCACTTTCGTCGTCGACCCGGGAGGCGGGGTTGAGGGGGGAAACGAGGAATAGCCGACGTAGCACATCACGAACTCATCGCCGAGGCGCGTCACACGCGGATCTTCGATCCCGAGGTTCTCATACGGCGACTCCGGAACAAGGCACGGATCATCGGACCGCCAGACCAGTCGAAGCTCCGGATCGAAAACCGCGACCCCTAACCGCGACCGCCGGAAATCTGCGGCCGCTGTCTCCTCACCCTGCGCCCGATAGAAGAGGACGCACACCGCATCCTTCCGATGGACCTCTCCTTTCACGGCGCCTGGGGCCGGAAGCGCCTCCGCGAGGCGGCGAATCGCTTGTGCGTCATCCAAGAACGCACAGCCTGGATTGAACACAACGCCGTTCTCCCAGGGATGAGCTTCCACTGCACGGAGGATCGGTTCACCTCCGTTCAATCGCTCCACATGCACACGTTTCGCTGGTGTCATGAGAAACACTCCAGAGTTCAGAAGGGCACAAAGCCTGAGGCCGGAAGGGAGAGCATCGTGCAGGAACTCATGAATGAAACCTCAACGTCGTCGACACGAAGGGAATTCTCTCCGATAGACAGGATCACAATGAATCGAGCGACAGCCGTCCTCCAAGGATCACGGTATCCGCACCGCCGTAGGGGAAATAGAGGTATCCACCGTCGATATGCCCGCCGCACACAAAGACAACATTGTCCACGCCAAGAAGCGGATCCCCCTTGAGTTCCCACGGAAGTTCCGGGCGAAGGACCGGCTCGTACCGCTGTTCGAGGAGAAACCGGCCCTCGAATCTGATTGTGGCGACCCCCAGCGTGTAGAGACACTCGCTGGCTGACCGGTAGTACGCCGTGTGGTAAAGGAGGAGATACCGGTCGTCGGCGAGCGTAAGAGGCGGCGCGCCGGTGCCGACCCGCGGCGTCCCTTCACCATGATCGGGCACCGCCTCGAAGAGAACGCCCTCGTCTTCCCACACCCCGTCGAGCGAGACCGACTTCGCCACGCGGACTGCCATCGTTCCGTCGGGCATCATGGGGCGGTGAAGCATGTAGAATGCACCGTCGATCGGCTGCGGAAAGACGGCCGCGTCCTTGTTGTCATAATCGTTGAGAGTGCCTTTCACCGCGCCGAGTCTGTGCCAGCGCACAAGATCCTCTGAAACAGCCATGCAAACGTTGATCTTCCGCTTCTCCCGGCCCGTGGCGCGGCTTAGATCTGACGACGCATACCCGGCATAGAGCATCACAAATTTTCCGTCGACTTCGGTCACGCGCGGATCCTCGCACCCAAGGTCTTCGTACGGCCCGGCCGGTGTCATGATCGGTTCGGGGTGTCGATAGAGAAGGCGCAGGCCGGGAGTGAGCAGGGCGAGGCCGAAGCGGGAGCGGCGGTAATCCTCCCCGGCCGTCGGCTCTCCCTGCGCACGGTAGAGTATCACGCAAACCGCCCCGAGTGTTTCGACTTCCCTTCTCACCCTCGCCGGCATGTCGAGGGACGAGAGGAGTCGCCTGATCACACCGTGGTCCCGAAGGAGAATGCTCCCGGGATTGAAGACCACGCGATTCTCCCACGGGTGCTCCGGCACCGCCCTCAGGATCGGTGTCCCATCATTCAACCGTTCGACCCGCATTCCAATCATCTCTTCGCTTGCCATCCTCGATCTCCTCCAGACCCTACCGCCGGTTCGGTGCGCGCATGTTGAATCCACGTTCTCCAATGGTTACGAGCACCTCGCGCGCCCCCATGCGGTACCGGAACCCTCCATCGACAAACGACGAAGGTGAGGCCGGCACGACGGGAACCGGCCGCACGCCGATTCGCTCCAGCTCGTTGACCGCCAGAAGTGCTTCGATGGTTGACTCCGCACCGGAGTTCCGATTCACCCGGATCGAGTCCTCGCTTCCGTCGAAGCAACGCCCCGTCGACGAATCGTACATCAACGTCGCCATCGTGTTGTTCCCAACGAGCCACGACGCGAGAAGAACAGCGAGGTCCTTGTATCGCGATTCGCGCGTGAGGAGGAACGCTTCGACTGCGGCGGAGACAGCCGGACGGATGTTGTAGGCGATCTGGCCATGGTAGTTCAGGTTTTCGCCACTGGTGTCACACGATCGGAAGAAGCGCGCCCCCGCCCAGCGAGGGAGAAAACAATCGACTTCGGTAAGGGCACGTCGGCCGAGGGATTTCGATCCACCGAGCCGGACGAGTTCAAGGATCGCAGCCGACTGTGAATTCGCCCACGCGTGCCACTCGCGCGGCCAGGAAAGCATGGCCCCGTACGGTTTTCGCCGGCAGGTCCCGCGCTGAAGCCGAACGAACCCATCGCAGAATTTCTTCGCGCGCTCCCGATACTTCACATCCTTCGTCGATCGGTAGAGAGCGTTCAAACCGAGCACGAGCTCCGACGTCGCGTCCGCGCCGGACGCGCCGAGGAGCCACCGGGGTGCCCCTGTCGAGTCAGTGTCACCATAACGCGCGAGAACCGAGTCGACGCGCGGCAGCGACCTTTGAACCGCCTCCAGGATGCGCGCTTCAAATTCCGAATCGCGTCGCCGGTAGTAGACGCTCCCCTCACCCAAAGCCCAGAGCGCTCTCGCCGCCCACCAGGAAAACAGAGGGCGGCTCGTCTCTCCCGCTGTGTTGATCTTCGCTTCCTCCGCCCCCCGCTCGATGAAATTGTAGAACGCTCCATCGGTGGTTTGCATCTTGAGGACAAACAGAAGGAGGCCTCGGATCAATTCCTCGTTCCCACGGGAAGCAGTGCGGGCATCCATCTTCATGAGAAGGACCGCCGCGCGCGCGGCGTCGTCAACGCACGCAAAGCCCTCCCCTTTTGCCTCCACCGGTTTGTAGGTCGGATAGTCAGCGTAGATATCGATGACCGAGACCGAGTCCCCCAGGAGGAGAACCCGCTCGCTCAGGTGACGAAGGTGCGACGTGTTGACGAGTTCAGCCCCTCGTCCGCCTTGAACCATGGTGAGGATCGCGAGAAGAAACCCGGTGATCACCGCGGGACGCCGCTGGGACCGGAGCTTTGCCGCCGGTTCTCCCACCCTTCGAGCCGGTGTGTTCATTGGAGAATCCTGCACCATACATCCTCGAACGTCGGGAACGCCTTGCGTGGAAACGTCCCTGATTTCTTCACGACGAGAACGCCAACGGATTTCGCGTCGCCCCGCAGAGGAAGGTCGAGTGCCTCAACGATATCCAGGTAACGCACGACCGGGATGCACCGTTCGAGAATTGTCTTCGCATGGAAGAGCCGGGCCGTGAGGGCTTCATCCATCCTGTCGCGCTCCGCCCTCTCGTAGTTGCGGGAGAATTGAGAGCTCGTGTCGCTCGACGAACCGTACCGGCGATAGTGATCGAGGAAATACCGGTGAACGGCCGTCGTGTCGGCGCCGGTCGAGCGGATGATCTCCTCGAGCATCGCAAGGGCGGAGAGTTTCCCCTTCCATCGCCCTGCGTCGGCCTGCACCGACGGCAATGACGCGTATCCCTCGGACGCCGCCTTTCGAACAAGGAGCTCATCACGGACCATCCGCCAGACATACCCCTCAACAGACGCAAAGAAATGGGCAAGCCCGGCGGTGGAAAACTTGAACGCGTGGCTCCTCAGGGCAAACCAATCGATGAACTCACCCAACGTCATGTTCCCGTCCCTGAGGTTCACCAGGGGAAGCGAGCGGACTCGCCCCACTTCCTCGGGAGGAAGCGGTCCGGCCTCCGTCATCAAGTACCGCTTCAGATTCCACGCCTCGAAAAGGCCCTCCGCGAGATACTGCTTGCCGATGTACGCAGTGAGGAGATTGAACGCATTGCGCTGGATGACGGGTGAGACGGTTTTCATGAGGCGGTCTACAAACTGATCCGAGGCCATGCCGGCTTTGAACTGCCGGAGCTCACGTTCGATGTTCCGTCGGGCCTCCGGGAGGCGGCTCGCGGGAACTACACTGGAACGGACGACCCGATCGACCCGCAGGATGTAGTATCCGTCAGGTCCGCGAACAACCTCGGAAACCGCACCCTGTTTCATGGAGTGAACGACGTCGTGAATCGCCGGCGACGTCATCCGAAGATGGAAGGCGTCTTCGGTTCGGGACCGCTGTACCGAGGAATCGCACAGAGCATAGACTGAGTCGAAGCCCGCCGCGCGCACACGCGAGGCCATCGAATCGGCCTGGGCGCGATCCGGTGCGAAGAGCCATCGGAAGGCGAATGACCGGGACGATTCCCTGAGCGCCTGGTCCACATCACGCGGCGACACTCTGACGGTGTCCCAGATCTCATGCCGGTAGAGTTCCTCGGTTGCAAGGTCGCCTTCAATTGCGGCAAGGGTCGGCGCGATGATCCCCGGGAGATCGCTCACCGAGTCGGTCGCGGCCTGGGCAAGGAGCGCCTCGGCGATCATCCCCTCAAGAATCGCCCGGCGCGGCTGCGAAGAGGCGTCAATACACGCAGGCCCAAAGTAGTAGTTCTCGACGAACTCCCTGGCGGTCAAACGCCGGTCACCCACGCGTGCAACCACAATCGTATCGAGCGCCGGATCCTCGAGCGACTTGATGAGAATCCTCTTCGACTCCCCTCCGAGCACAAGAAGAGACGAAAGGAGCGTCGCCGAGATAACGGTGAGGAACCTCATCCCTTCACCCCGGAACTCGCGAAACTCTGGACGATCGAGCGTTGGAAAAACGAATAGAAGACCACGATCGGAACGGCGAGGAGCGTGGCCGAGGCAAGCTTCGCCCCGAGGTGCGATTCGGCCTCTCCGCCGAGAACGAAAGTCGTAACGAGCTGTGGTAGTGTCATGAGGTCGCGCTCGCGAATCACCATGATCGGCCAGAGGACGTCGTTCCATGAGGTGAGGAATGTGATGATTGCCACGGTGACAACGGCGGGCTTCGCCAGAGGCATCACGATCTTGAAGACCAACTTCACTTCGCTGCATCCGTCAACACGCGCGGCCTCGAGGATCGTGTCGGGGATCGACTGGAAGAACTGCCGAAACATGATCACCGCGACCGCCGTGAGCATGTTCGGGAGAATCAACCCGAGGAGATTGTCCGTGAGCCCGAGTTTGACGATGAGCGTGTACGTCGGGATGAGCGTCAACTGGAACGGCAGCATCATGGTGAAGAGAAGAAACGCCGTCAGGTACACCGAGCCCTTCCACTTCACCTTCGCGAGTGCGTACCCGACCATCGCGCCGAACAGGACCACTGAGACGGTCACGGCGGACGCCACGATGAGGCTGTTGAGGAACGCCCTGACGACCGGGGCACGTGAGAAGACGAGAAGGTAGTTCCCGAGGGTGTAGTTCGACGAGGTGAGCCCCATGCTCACGATCTCGAGATCGGGCTTCAGCGAGCTCGCGATCATCCAGAGAAAAGGATAGAGGAACGCAACGAAGAAGAGCGAGAGGAAAGCGTATGCCGCGACCGTGGAGGCCCGGTTCCTCATGCCGACTCCAGTGCCTTTCGCTGAATGAGAACCACGACGAGGATGATGAGGGCGAAGACGAAGCCGAGGGCCGCCCCATACCCGAGATGCCCGAAGTAGAACCCCTGGTTGTAAATGTAGAGGACCGTGGAGAGCGTTGAATTCAAGGGACCGCCGCCGGTCATCACGTACGGCTCCACGAAGAGCGAGAAGCCGTTGATCGTCGAGAGGACAACCACGAGGGTCATCGTTGGGCGGAGAAGCGGCACCGTAATCCGGAGGAATCGCTTCACCGCCGTCGCCCCGTCGATCCTCGCCGCCTCGTGCATCTCCGCCGGGATGTCCTGCAGCCCCACGAGGAACATCACCGTGTAAAGCCCGACGTTCTTCCACGTCGCCATCAACGCGATGGACGGCATGGCGAGCGCGGGGCTCGTCACCCACGGGACCCTGCCGAGGCCGAGGTGCGTGAGGATCGTGTTGAGGACACCGTTGTCGTACGAATAGAGCTGCTGCCAGAGAATCGTCACAACAACCCCCGACACCACAACCGGCATGAAGTAGACGGCCCGGAAGAATCCCCTCAGCCAGGTGATCGAGTTGAGCGCCACGGCGAACAGAAGCGCGAAGACGATCTGCAGGGGGATGTGAATGACAAGGAACTCAAGCGTGTTGAGGATGGAGCGGTAGAAGAGGGGATCCTGTACGAGCCGCGCGAGGTTCCCAAGCCCCACGAAGACCGGTGCTGCCATACCGTCCCACCGGTGGAAAACGAGGTACAACGAGAACGCAAGCGGGAAGACAACGAAGACGGCGGCGTAGACCAGGTACGGCGAGCTCAGAAGCCAGCCATGCGACCGCGCGCGAAGCATCATCGGTTCCACGCGAGGATGGCGCCGATGCGCTTCAGCAGCGCAGCCGCTGCCTCGTTCGGCGTCGAACGGTTGTACACCGAGCACTCCTCAAACACCTGCGAGATCGTATCGAAGATCTCCTTCTCGTCAGGGGACTGGCCGACTTCACGGGCCGTAAGGGCCTGGGAAGCGAAGAGGCGAAGATCCGGATTCGCATCGAAGAACGAACGGTACGACGGTGCCCAGACGATATCACGCCGCACGGGAATCTGGCTCGCCACTTGCAGGAGCCGCAGATCGGCCTCCTCGTTCACAAGGAATTTCAGAAACTCCCATGCCTCTGCGGGATGTCGGCTAGTCGAGAAGATGACCATGCACTTGTGATCGCCGTACGTGCTCTCCGGGCCGCGGTACGAGTCCGGGACCGGGACGGGGACAATGCCGTAGTCGATCTGGCCGGCATAGTTTTCCTTAATGTACGAAATGGTCCACGGCCCGACAAACTCGGTCGCGACATTACCGGCGATGAACGGATCAAATTGGAAGAACGTCTTCGGGTAGAAACCATTCCGGAAGCACTCCGCGAAAAACCCGAACACCTCCGCGCATACTTGCGGATCGGCTGTGACGCCTCCTTTCTCTACTATCGGCCGATCACCCGCCGCCGCGCAGTAGAGCGTGTAGAAATCGAAAAACCTCTGCCACCAGATCGGACGAACGTCCCGGTACCCCATCCAGTGATCGACGACACCGTCGTGGTTCTCATCGAATGTGAGCCGACCCGCATCCGCCAGGTACTCCGAGTAGGTCCGCGGCGGATTGGCGATGCCGGCCCGCCGGAAGAGTTGGCGATTGTAGATCATCATGACCGGGTTCGTCTTCCACGGGATCTGGTAGCTGTTCCCGTCTTCGGAGCGAAATCCCGCCATCGCGGCTTCGCTCATGCGGGCACGGACGAGGGAGTCGAAATCGGCGAATTGGTTCAGGCGGACCAACGCGCCGGCGCGCGCGTACTCCGGCACGCTCCCGGGCCAGATATTGGAGCAGATGTCCGGCGTGGTGCCGGCGGAAACCGCCGCGACAATCACCTCCTCCGTCGATTGGTTCACTGGAAGCTGCTGCATGCGAACCTGAATCTTCGGATGAAGGCGATTCCACTTCCCGACGAGCTCAGTCGCCAGCGCCACCTCCTGCCGGTTCGTAGATGTCCAGTAGGTGAGCGTGACGACGGCTCCCCCGCCTCCGGATGCGGAGCGGTTGCGCGAGCATCCTCCGGCGAGAAGAGCCGACAGGAGAAGAACCGCCGTTGCGGTAGACGGACGACACATCAGAACCCAAGCATGAGCGAGAGGGTGTGCGTTGCGCTGAGCCGGCCGTAGTCGTTGTAGGCGTAGTCGACCCCCACCATCAGACTCGAGAACGGCGACTCGTACTTCACCCCGATTCCCGCCGAAGCTCCTCCCTCGTGATCCCGCAGTGAGATGGCCTGGTACCCCGCCCGAAGGAAGACGAGATTCTTGAAACCATACTCGCCTCCCGCGTTGAGGCTCGCGAAGTTATCACTCGGGTAGAGGGCGTCAACCGCGAGCGTGAACCGATGGTCCTCCGACTTCACGACCTCCGTGGCCAGGCCGAACTGGAAGGTCAACGGCAGGGGCCAGCCGTCGGTCTCGATGTCTTGGGGAATCCGCTGGTTCGTCCCGAGCTTCGTCGGATCGATCGGGTGGAACTGCCGGAGATCCGCGCCTGTCATCTTCATGGTAGTCCCGAAGTTCGAAATCGTCGCGCCGATCCTCATGCCGTTGAGGAACTCCGTCACGAACATCGTGCCGAGGTCGAAGGCGAAGCCGCTCGCCGTCTCGTGCCAGATCCGCTGTTGGATGTACTTCGCGTTGAATCCGATCGAGAAGCGGTCGGTCAGCATCCGTGCGTACGAAAGCCCGATCGCGACATCCGCGACATCGAAGTAGACGCCCGTTCCTTCCGGGAACTGCTCGTTCCGGACCGCCATGTCACCCGACTGGAATGCCGTGACAGACGCTCCGAGGTTTCCAAACCCGCCGAGCGGAACGACGAGGGCCGCATAGTCGAACGTCGTCTCCCCAAGCCAGTTGGTGTGCTGGACAAGAACCTGGTTTGTCGTGATCGCCGCCGCACCGCCCGGATTCCAATAGAGGGCGCTCGCGTCACGGGCGCTGGCGACGAAGGCGTTCCCCATTCCCATGGCCCGCGCCCCGACGGGCATCTCAAGGAAAGTGGCAGCGGTCGTGCCGACCTTCGAAACGTTCGACACGAACAACTGCGCACGCGCCGGCGACCACAGGAAAATCAGAACGACCATTGGTACCAATGCTTTTCTCATGGCCCAGTTCCCTTCCCACACAATCGTTGACACCGCCTCTCAGGCCTCCCGGCCGGAAGCCGATCACTTGATGAGAGCGAACTTCCCAACCGTTGTTCCAACGCCCGGGGCGTCGACATGGAAGATGTAGAGGCCGTAGGCGATATCCATCCCGTCCTTCGACACGAGGTTCCACGGCTCCTGTCCGTTATCGGCAAGCGCATCGTGCTCGAGTTCCTTCACGAGGTACCCGCGCGCCGTGAAGATCCGGATCGTGCACTTCTTCGGAAGATGGATAAAGTACACGCGCCGATCACCTCGCCCGGTTTGAAAGAGGAGCGGCGGCTCCCACGACGCGGCACCGAGGTACGGGTTCGGCACCACGGCCGCCCTCCCGAGCTGGGCACGGGCGCTGTCCGCGTCCACTGCCGCACCGCGCATCGTGAAGGTGAAGCTCTCATTGTCACGGAAGGGCTTCGTCGTGTGAATCTGGAAGACATCCCCCGGTGTGGGGGCGACCACGGTCGGCTTCGTCGTATCGCGGGAGAAGGCGATAGTCCACGATGTGCGGTACGGGTTGCCGAGCTCCGGGATCACACCGCCGGAATCGCCGTACACGATCACCACCTTGTCGCCGAGGTCGAACTGTCCGTCCCTGTTCATGTCGAAGAAGAGGAACGGGGCGTTGCGCCGGTCGGTCACGTTGTAGATCGAGAATTCCGTCGGCGCGGCCGTTGGACAGCCGAAGTAAAGGTACTTCGACGTATCAACGACATGATCGAAGAACCGAAGCTCGAAGTCCGATGGGATCGCCGCGTTCGTCGTGAGAAACGCATCGTCGAGGCCGGCGGAGACGCGATAGGTCGACTGCCCTGTGATCCACCTCGTCGAGTCGACGACGATGGCGCTGTCGTTGTAGAGGTATCCGATGACGCCGTCGAAGACCGGCATCTCCTGCCCGCTGTAGAGGATCAGGACGTCACGGGCGAGCGTCTGATTCGCCGTCAGGTCGTTCACCGTGAATGAGGGGTGAGGCGAATCCTCAAACTTCCCTCCGTTCGTGAAGAAGATCTCGTATCGGTGATTCGCCTTCACAAGCTCGGAGTTGATCACGCTGAGATCGAGCGTGCCGGTCCCCGGCCCGTTGTGGACAAGAGGGCCCGCGAGGTCCGCCACCCGGTACCCGGCCGCGGGAGCCCGCGGAACCACCATGGCCGTGTTGATATCGAGCGTCTGGACGTTTCCATTGGCGTCGACCTTGATGATGCTCGTGCACTCCGACGGCGAAATACCCTCCTGTTCGCCCCTCACGTTCGTCCGGAAAAGGCCGTAGTCGTACGAGACCGCTGCGTAGTAGTAGACCTGCCCGTTCTGGACATCCCTATCAACGTAGGAATGGCGCAGGCCCGAGTCGTCTCCGAGGTAAAACTTTACCCCGTTGACGTCGATCGGGTGGAACCCTGTGATGCCGTCGATCTTGTCGAACTGTGCGATCGGCTTTCGATAGGTCGGCTTCCCGAAGGCATCGGTGATGATCTGTGCCTCAAGAAAATTGGGATCGGTCGCCTTGTAGATTCGGTACCCTTCAAAGTCGTACTGCTGGAGGAACCGGTCGAAGCTCTTCTCCGCGGCATCGTCCCAGTAGAGTGTCACCTTCCCGTCCCCCGGCACCGCAGTGAGAGTCGGCTTGTCCGGCGGCTGGGCGAACCTGTAGCTCGCGTTGTAGATCTGCTGAATGCTCTTCTTGCGCCGGGCGAGATCCTCCTTGTCCATGCCGAAGAGAAGCGACATGGAGAAGCGCTCGGTCTGTCCCTGGAGAAGGGGGAACAGACCGGAGGCGAACATGTTGGCGAGGTTGGCGCCACGAAGGTACTTCTCGCGCGACGGCGGACCGAGGGTCGTCAACACGCTCCAATTCTGCTCGTCGTCATGGAGCTCATACGTGTGGACCGCATAGATCGCGAAGCCGGTGAGGCCGAGCTGGTCGGATTCATCCTTGTCGAGGATTCCGAAGTTCGGCTCACCCTGGTCCGGCCGTCCGTTCCCCTGAGTTCCGTCGAGATCGGGCCCGGTGTACCCCTTGTCGAAGGGACCGATCCCGTCCGATCCGACGTCGTCGTTGAGCGGCTCGCCGGGATCCCACCGGCCGTTCCCGTTGACATCGGTGTACGAGCGCCAGTTCTGGTTCTCATCCTCCAGCCAGTGCGGCTTCCAGGAGGCACTGTAGAAGTCCCTGAAGCGCGTGCTGTCCGTGAAGAAACGGTCCTGGCCCATCGATGTGACGAAGGTCGTGGCCGCATTGTCACGCCGCTCATCGGCAAGGCCGTCACGATCGTTGTCGATGCCGTCGTTCGGAATCCCGGGACTTTCGAGGAACGCGTAGCCGCCGTATCCGACCGGACTCCAGTTGCCGGGCGTTCCGTATTTCAGCTCGCTCCATGCATAGGAGATGTTGAGGTCGAGATCATAGGCGCCGCTGTTGTAGTCGCTCCCTCCCCCGATGCCGCCGATCCCCCAGTCGATGTACTCCGCAAAGAGCATCTTCGGGTAGTCGTGCTTTGAGATGTTCTCGATCTCGTAGTACCAGAAGATGTTGTCCTCGGCGAGGACCTGCGACCACTGGAACCCCCGGCAGCGGACCTGGAGGCCGAGGCCGCCGCGTGTGGTGTCCGAAGGATCAGGATAGTAGCCATAGAGCCCGATGTACATACGGTCGGGGGCGTCGTCGTAGACGAAGTACGTTTCGAGATCGGCGTTCATGACACCCTTGCCGAAGTAACCGTTCCAGTACCCGTCCCAGTCAAACGGGCGGTCAGGCCAGTGACTCGGCCAGGTGGCCACGTCGTAGCTGAGGGCCGGCGAACCCTGTGACGGGTTCGCGTAGCCGGGCAGGGGTTCCCATCCCCACGGCGTTCCATCGGGCGCATGGCGCATGAACTCGCGGTATCGGGCCTCGAGCGGATGGAACGTATGGCCGTTGTAGGTGACCTCCGCCTGCGCGATCATCGCAACGCCGTCGACGTACGTGTGCCCCGACCCCTTGGGCCATTCCCCCGACGGTTGGTTCGGCCAGTCGGCCACCTCCCCGTGGTTGAAGTAGATCGTCCGAACAAGGTTGCCATCCATGATCCCGCGCTTCGTGTTGAGGATGTTCCCCTTGTTGTGGTCGGGAATCCGAACCTCCTGCGCCGCCGCAAACGACACAGCCACCAAGAGAGACAGAAGAAGCGTCCTGTGCATCGGTTCCCTCCTGTCAGAATGTTACCGACATGCCGACTAGAACTTGGCGCGGTGCGGAATAGAAATCAGGCCTCGTGAAGTATTCCTTCAGGGTGTTCACACCCTGCGGCGGCGGATCGGTGATCAAGGATGTGGTGTAGCCGGCCCGGCCCGTGTCGCCGAAGACGTCAAGCTCGTTCAGAGCATCGAAGAGGTTGTACACCTTCACGAACACGGCAATGCGCTCGCCGGCAATCCGGAAGTACTTGTTCGCGGCGAGGTCGACGTTGTAGAAGGACGGCTTGTTCTCGCTGTTGACGCCGGCCACCCGGTACGACGCCTGCGACGGCGTGTAGGGAAGCCCCGAACCGGCGCGACCGATGAGGCTCGCATCGAAGTTGTCCGACATGACGTAGCTGACGCTGAGGTTCACCGAGTGCGTGCGATCCCAGTTGAGGGCGACAAGCGATTTCGGACTCTCCCGCGGGGGACTGGTCTGGTTGTCGAGAAACACCGACAGAGGATCGGACGCGTTCCCGCGCGCGATCTGGTACGTGTAGTCAATCGACGCGGTGAAGTTGTCCGACAGCCGCTTGTCGAAACTCAGGACGATCCCCTTGACATTTCCGTAGTCGCGGTTTACGTAGCGCGCGTACTGCGCGGCGCCGTTCAGGTAGTCGCGAATCTCCGTGTCGATCAGGTTTCGGATGTCTTTATAGTAGAGCGTCACATCCATGCCGATGTCGTCGGTGAGTTGCTGCTGAAGGCCGATCTCGTAGGCGGTCGTTTGCTGCGGCTTCAAGTCGGCATTCCCCTGAACGGTCGAGACCCCTCCCGAGACCATCACTTTGAAGCCGGGGTCCTCGTAGAGAAACTCGAAGGGCGGAATCTGGAAAAACTCCCCGTAGCTCAAGTGGATGACGCCCCGATCGGTGATTGGGTAGGCAAGGCCGAGACGGGGACTGAGCTGGGACTTCGGTGTCGCGTTCTCGAAAGGAGAATTCGGGAGCGCGTCCGGATTCGTCGGCACGACCGACGTCGGCTTGAAGTAGTCGTACCGAAGGCCGACGTTGACGATGAGGTAGTCGAACTCCATCTTGTCCTGGACGTACGCCGCCGCTTCGAGCGGACGGACAAGGTAGCCCAGGTTGTCGGGCCCCTCGGGAGGGGGAAGTTCCGGCTTGTAGTTCGTCGTCGCGTCGAGCCTCACCTGAAAGTCGTGCCGCCACATTCGGTGGAACCGCATCTCGATGCCCGCCTTGATCAGGTGTTCCTTGGTGATCTGGCTTGTCAGGTCGGCCTTGGCACCAATCGACCGCGCTTCGCGTTCATACTGCCACATCTCGGTTCCGCCAGTGTAGAAAGTGTTGGCTGGGCGCTGCTGGAGCCGGAGCGGATCGATGTAGCGTGGATCGTAGGGATCCGAAAAGACGAACTGTCGGTACAACGACGTGAGGTACGAACCGCGCGCGGTGAGGAAGGCGCTCTCGCCGAACACGTGCGTGAACTCGAGAGCCCCGTCGAGACTCTTCCGGAGATTCCGGTAGGCGCCGTCGGGTTCCAACCGGAAATCGTGTTCGTAGTTGCGGCCGAACTGCCACTGAGAGAGGCCGCTGAGGTTGAGCTTGTCGGCACCGAAGAGCCGAAGCGAGAGCTTGCCGAGAAGCGTCCACCGGCGGTCCGGACTCATCGGAACGTACGCCTCGTCGCCAGTCGATTGAACGCGCCACGGCGTCGCCGAGAAGTTCGAGGAGTCGCCCGGCCGGTAGATCCGCTGCCCGTAGAGGTATCCGTCGTTGTTGTAGAGTCGGGAGTTGAGGAAGAAGGACGAGCCGGGAAGAAGCAGGATCGGACCGCTCAACACCCCTTCAAGGTTGTAGATCCGCGAAGGGGCAAACTTGCCCGTGTTCCAAAAGATATCGGTGTGAGAAGTCCAGTAGCTCCCGGCGTACGACGTTATCTGCCCCGAGAGGCGATCACCCCCTTCCTTCGTGATGACATTGACCACACCCGACATCGCCTGGCCGTATTCCGCGTTGAACGTCCCGCTGATCACTTGGATCTCCTGGACGGCGGCGTTCTCGACCTGCAGCGCTGCGCCCCCGGAGTAGGCATCGTTCACGCTCAGGCCGTCGATCATGTAGGCGACTTCCCCCGATCGCCCGCCCCGGAAGTGCCCGTCCACGACACCCGCCTGGAGGTTCACGACACTCTGAACGTCCTCCACGGGCAAGGTTTGGATCTGGTCGCCGCTGATCCGTGATTCGGTCGATGTGAGATCCTTCTGGACGAAGGGCTGTTGCGCGGTGACGACCACCTCCTGCGCCTGGATTGCCTTTTCTCCAAGCTTGCAATCGACGGCAGTCGTGAGATCGGCCGACACAACGACGTTGCGGATGGTGGTGGGACTGTAGCCGACCGACGTCACCCGGACGGCGTAGGTTCCCGGCGGAACATTGATAATGACGTACCCGCCATCGAGATCGGTCGACGCCCCGAGCGTCGTTCCCTCAAGGACGACGGCCGCCCCGATCACGGGTTGGCCGTTGCCGGCATCGATCACACGGCCGGCGATCTTTCCCCGCGTCCCCGCCGTCGCGGCGGAGACACCGAGCATAATCAAGAGAAGGGCACACCGAAGTCGCGGGAGCATGGATCTTGTCCCCCTTCTGGTCAGAGTGAGCGTGGGACGCCCCCATGGGCGTCCCACACATCAACCGGTCACTTCACGAAAAGCATCTTCGTCGGGATGACGGTCGCACCGGAGCGGAGCACCGTGAAGTACATCCCGCTCGGCAAATGCGACGCGTCGAAGACCGCCGTGTATCGGCCCGGCGCCAGCGTCCCTTCAACAAGCGTGGCAATCTCCTGGCCGATGATGTTGTAGACCCTGAGGCTCACCTGAGCCCGCATCGGAATATCATAGACGATCTTCGTCGTCGGGTTGAACGGATTCGGATAGTTCTGGTGGATCCGGAATGCCGTCGGCATCACGGTCGCAATGCCATCCGACCCTTCGGGCCCAACCCCGGTGATGACCGCCTTCATCTCGGAGAGATCGAAGTCGTCCCAGTAGGAAATGCC